>CAKPAQ010000128.1 GCA_934133015.1 uncultured Bacilli bacterium
TGACTAAACTAATTGATAATTTTAAATATGAGTCGATGTTTGAAATTGTAGAGAAAAATTCAAAAAATATTTTTAACGTATTATTTATTTTACTAGCAATTTATTGTCTATATAAATCATTTGGGATAATCGGTGAAACAGTGCATAATATTAATCACTATGTAAGTAATGATATTATTGAAGTTAATGAATCAAAAAAAATAGCAGATCATGCTAAAAATATTATCAAAGATTCAAAATCATGCAAATATGCATATATCGATACAGAAACAACTGGCTACCTATATTTTTATCAATTAAGATATTATCTTGCACCTTGTGAGAGTATCCATTACAATAGTTATGCTTATATAATAAATTATGAATCTTATCAAGAAATCTATAATTATTTAAGTAAATTGGATGTTGATTATTTTATAATTAGAGATAATCCAATCTTATCTAATGAACTAAATATAAAATTTGATCAAATTAACGGAAGCGTATTTAAAAAAAATAAGAAGTCAACTAATATACATGACTTGTTGATAAGGGAGGAATAAAATGATTTTTATATATTTATTACTTATTTTTTCAATAGGTCCAAATATTCTTTATTTACTTAATAAATGCGGTATTATTTCTTTAAAAAAGCTAAATAACTATGAGATTATTTCAACAAGTATGCTTTTAAGTTTATTGACTTTCGTCTTATATTTATATATTGTTGGAATGATGTCAATTAAATATACTAATATATTAGTAACATCATTTTTAATGATAAATGTTGTGGTTTTGCTGTATTTGATTTTATTTAAAAAAATTAAACTAACTATTAATGTTAAACATTTAAAATTTAATAAAGAAATAATATTTACTGTTATATTATTATCTGGAATTATCATATATTTAATGTATTTTATTTCTAAAAGTATATCAATTCATCCTATATATCCAGATGAATTTTCGGCATGGTTGTTAAATGCTAAAAACATTTATATTGGAAGAAAAATGACTCTCTTTATGAATACAGGGTTTGAGAATTATCCCAATTTTTTGCCATTATTAAGTAGTGGTTACTATTTCTTTGTCCAAAAAATTGTAGAAAATGATGTACGTATTTTTTCGAGTATATATTTGATTATTACTTTAATAGGAATGTTGGGATTTGCAAAACGTAAAAAAATTGATACATTAAAACTATTAATAATGTTTTTGTTTGTAATTTCAAGTTATAGTATTTTTATGAATATAGTTCCTAGTTCATATGGTGATATACCATTTATGGCAACATATACAATTGGAATGTTGTATCTTATGGAATGGCTTTCAGGAAATAGGAGCAATGAGTTGTTAGTAATTTCCTCAATAAGTTTAATGAGTACATGTTTTATGAAAACTGATGGTTTGTATTTGATGGCTTTTAATATCTTTTTATTTGTAATATTCATTTTTTTTCATAAAAAATTAAAATTAAAAAAAGTTGAAGTAAAAACGGCAATAATCTATAATTTAAGTATATTATGGTTACCAATAACTTGGAAACTATACAATATCATTTGTCATTTTCCAAACAAATTAGAAACAGGTGCTGGTTCTGTATTTGAACTTCATTTAGAATATACAGTATCACTTTTTCAGCATATGACAAGTCAAATTTCTGGATGTATAACATGGCTAATTTTGCTTACAATTGGTATAATTGGTTGGTACCTTAATTACCATAAATTAAATAAGAAAAATAAGATTTTCGTAGTCTTAGCTTTATTAACAGTTTTAGCAAATATACTTTTTCTTATTGTTTGCTATTATTTTGTTTTTGGAGCAGAGGCATTAATAGCAGCATCATTCATACGTTATATGACTAGAATAGTCTTTATTATGGCAATGATATGTCTATTATTAGTTTCATCAAGTGATTAATGTCATTGAAATAAATTAATTATGATATAAAAATACAAAGTAAGGAGTATATATGAAAAATTCAAAAATTAATATTAAAAAAATATTATTAATAATTCCAGCATACAACGAATCAGAGAATATACTAAGTGTATATAAAAATATAGTACAATATAATAATAAAAATAAGCAAAATTATGATATATTGGTAATAAATGATGGATCAACAGATAATACTGAAGAGATTTTATGTGATAACAATATAAATCATATTAAATTAATTCACAATTTAGGTATAGGTGGTGCTGTCCAGACAGGATATAAGTTTGCATTGGAAAACAACTATGATATTGCAGTACAATTTGATGGTGATGGTCAACACGATGTTAAATATGTGAAAAATATAATTGAACCGATAATAAATAAAAAAGCTAATATGGTAATTGGTTCTCGTTTTATTGATTCAAACACAAGTAAATTTAAATCTTCTGCTTCTAGAAGAGCAGGAATTAAAATAATTTCTAAGGTCATTAAAATCAAAACTGGTAAAAAGATATATGATACAACAAGCGGATTTAGAGCAGTGGATAGTAACATAATGAAAATATTTTCAGAATCGTATCCAAGAGAATATCCTGAGCCAATTTCAACTGTTAATATTTTAAATAATAATTTAATAGTTAAAGAAGAACCTGTTGCAATGCATGAAAGAGTTGGTGGGACATCATCTATAAAATCTTGGAAGACTATTTACTATATGATTAATGTTATACTTTCAATACTATTAACTAAAGGAAGGAACAAATAATATGAATGATGGTTTAAGAATATTATTAGTATTTTTTTCATTTTTGCTAATATTTATTATTTTTCGATTAATATACAAAAATAAAATTCAAATTAGTTTTTCAATTTTTTGGTTATTTTCAGCAGCTCTCATTTTATTAGTAGGATTATTTCCAAATTTTATCAGTATTTTTACAAATTTAATAGGTTTCGAAACAACTTCAAATTTAATAATAGGTATAATTCTTGGAATTTTACTTTTCAACACATTAACATTAATGGTAATTATTACTGAGCAAAACAAAAGAGTAGTTCAACTAACACAAGAATTATCAATATTAAAAGCTAAGGTAAGTAATAGTACAAAAGAGGTGAGAGAAAAAAATGATTAAGTATATCATGTCAGTACTG
>CAKPAQ010000129.1 GCA_934133015.1 uncultured Bacilli bacterium
GTGGCCGAATGAAGCTTTTTCAGTTTTAGGAATAGATTTAACTGATGAAAAAGTATATTGTGAAGCTATCAATTATTTTTCTACGATGCTTGATAAATATGAAAGTTTAATTAAGGAGATGTAAAAAATGGCAGATAATAAAAGAGACTATTATGAAGTCTTAGGAGTTAGTAAATCAGCTTCACAAGATGAAATAAAAAGTGCTTTTAGAAAATTAGCTAAAAAATATCATCCAGATGTTTCAAAAGAACCGGATGCTGAAGCTAAGTTTAAAGAAGTACAAGAAGCTTATGCAGTTTTATCTGATGAAGACAAAAGACAAAAATATGATCAATTTGGTCATGCTGCTTTCCAAGGTGGAGGAGCAGGCGAAGGATTCTCTGGTTTTGATTTCTCTGACTTTGATTATGGAGATATATTTGATAATATCTTTGGTGGATTTGGATTTAGTGGACGTGGAAGAAGTGGTAGTAGAGCTACCAAAGGAAATGATTCATTAATTAAAATGAAATTAACTTTTGAAGAAGCAGTGTATGGAACAAAAAAAGAAATAACTTTGGATGTAACAGAAAATTGTAGTGAATGTAATGGAACAGGAGGACATGGGGAAACAACTTGCGATAAATGTCGTGGTAGTGGTACTATAACGAGTGAACAACGTACTATATTTGGTAGTTTCTTGTCAAAAACAACTTGTCCTAATTGTTTAGGTAAAGGAAAAACTTATAAAGAAAAATGTTCTAACTGTAAGGGAACTGGTAAAGTAAAAGTACATCAAACGATCGATTTAACGGTTCCTGCTGGTGTTGATACAGGTAATAGATTAAGATTATCTGGAAAAGGATCAGCTGGTTCAAATGGTGGTCCTAATGGAGATTTATATGTAGAATTTACAGTTAGTGATCATGATTATTATGTCCGTGATAATGATGATATTTATATAGAAGTTCCTATTACTATTACTGAAGCTGTGCTTGGAGTTAAAAAAGATGTTCCAACTCTTCAAGGAGATGTTACTTTAACTATTCCAGCTGGTAGTGAAAGTGGCGATAAACATCGTATTAAGGGTAAAGGAATTCATAATGAATATACTCATCATAAAGGTGATATGTATATAGTATTAAAGATAGTAACACCTAAGAAATTAACTAGAGAGCAAAAGAGTTTAATCGAATCATTAGCTCAAACTAATTTAGATGATGATAATGATATTAAAAACTTTAAGAAATTTATGGATAGGAAAAATAAATAAGAAGATTTTTTAGGTCTTCTTATTTTTCTTTGTTAATTCTTTCTATTTTTTCTAGTATTTCTTTAAGCATTTTTTCATTTTTAGATGTATCTTTTGGAATATAATATTTTCTATTTTTTAAATTATCTGGTAAGTATTGTTGAACTACGTAATTATTTGGATAATCATGAGGATATTTGTATTCACTGGTACCGCCACCTCTTAGATAACTAGGCATCATATCACAACGACCAGTTTCTACATCTTCTAGAGCTTTATCAAGAGCTACATGGGCTGTATTTGATTTAGGCGAAAGAGCCATTTCTACAATTATAGTACCAAGTGGAATTCTTGCTTCTGGTAAGCCAACTAGTTCTGCAGCATGAATTGCGGCCATTACTTTTGGACCAATTCCAGGATTAGCTAAACCTATATCTTCATAGGCAATAACACTCATTCTTCTATATATGCTATCTAAGTCGCCTTCAGCAATTAATCGGGCTAAGTAGTGTAGGGAAGCATTAACATCACTACCTCTTATTGATTTTTGAAAAGCTGATAGTAAATCATAATGACCATCACCGTTTTTATCATTTAAAAAGACTGGTTTATTATCGATATTTTTTAGATGTTCTAATGTAATATGCTTGTCCTTAGTAGAATAAAAGGCCACCTCTAAAAGATTGTAAGCATATCTTAAATCATTACCTGATAAGTTAGTTATATATTTTAAACATTCTTCTGAAATTTCAATACCATCTAAATCAGGATACTTGATTGCTTTTCTTAAGGCTTCCATTATATCTGTTTCATTAAGTGGTTTTAGTTCAAATAATTGACATCTACTTCTAATAGCTGGATTTATTGAATGATATGGATTAGAAGTAGTCATTCCTATTAAAGTTATTAAACCACTTTCAAGTTGAGGCAATAGTAAGTCTTGTTTATCTTTATTTAGGCGATGAATTTCATCCATAATAAGAACTATTCCATCATACATTTTTGCTTCTTCAACAACTACATCAAAGTCCTTTTTATTGTTTATAGTGGCATTTAAAAAACGATATCTAATTCCTAAATCATTCACAATAGCGTTCGCAATAGATGTTTTACCAATACCAGGTGGACCATATAAAATCATTGAAAATATTTTTTTATTATCGATTAAATTGCGAAGTATTTTACCTTCTCCTAATAAATGTTTTTGTCCAACAACATCATCTATAGATTTTGGAGCTAATTTAGATGCAAGTAGTTTATTCATGTATAATCACCTTCAATACTATTATTTTATCAAATATTTGAAAAATATGGTATAACAATGTTTAAAAATAAGCTGATGATTTGGTTATTGAAGAAGTTATTTATTGCCTTTAAAAGATTATTAAGTGCTGAATATTTAATTCTATATGTAAATATGCTATAATATTAGCATATAGAAGGCGTGAAATTATGAAAATAGAAAATGCTATAAAAGAGTATATTGAGTATGTTTTAATAGAACAACATTTATCTAATAATACAAAAATATCTTATGAGAATGAATTAAAAAAATATATGTCTTATTTAAAAGAAAAAAGAAAAATAAATGATGTAGAGACAATAACCACTAATGATATTACTAAATATTTATCTTATTTAAAGAACAATAAGTTAGATGCAAGAAGCATTGCTCATAGTATAACTGTTATTAGAAATTTTCATAAATATTTATTAAAAACTGGATTTGTAAATACGGATGTTACTGTTAATATTGAACTTCCTAAAATAAGAAAAACGCTTCCACAAACACTTTCTGTTGAAGAGGTTGATCAATTATTAGAT
>CAKPAQ010000130.1 GCA_934133015.1 uncultured Bacilli bacterium
TTAGGTATTTTAATTAGAAATGGAGGTGATTTAGTATGATACCTGTAAGTAAAGAAGTTGCTACAAAAATAATATTAGATGGAATACAAAAAGGTTTCACAGTAGGTTATATCAATAAAAATAAATTATATTTAAAGAAAAATTTTAAATATGACATAAAATTTTGGATATATTAAAATGCTTTATTATTTTGTTGCTTTGTGATATAATATGGAACATTATGTGATGGGGGTCGGCTACAATAGTTTCAAATATGTTTTATATTTTAAGCATATATTAACTCTTTAGTGATTAGAAGGTGTAAATTATGATAAAAATGTCATTAGATCAGATTAGGGGTAGAATCCAGTTTTGTCCAGAAATATGGATACATATGTATACAACTAATTGTTATGCTTATGCTTTAGGATTGGATATATCGGAAAATAAGATTTGTTTAAATGCATATCAACCTGGAATGATATCTAATGTTGTAAAAAATGTTAAAGGAAATCTAATAAATGTTTCACATGATTTATTTATTAAAAGGGTAGAAAGTGATTTTGATGCACTTAATATTAATTATAGAAATGTATTGCCAAATGAAGAAGTAGATGAAGATGAATGGAAGATAATATTATTGACAGAAAAGCAGGATGATAAATTGTCAGATTTTCATTTTTTAAGAGAAATGAAAGATGGTAAATGGTCTCATAAATTAGGATATTATGGAAAAATAAAAACTATAAGTGATATAAATCCAATTGTTTCTAATCCTAATCTTTGTGATTTAGATTTTTATACTTATGATAGATGTTATGCACTTAGCATGAAAAAAAGATAGTTGGAAGTCTCATTTGTTTTTAGTATAATTAAGGTGGTGATAATATGCAGATGCTTGAGTGCCGAAATATACGAATAAAAAAAATTGAAGAGTTAAAAAATAATCAAATTGGTGACATTACTTTGGCTGTTATTCAAATAGGGGATTTTATTGAAAATCAAATATATTTAAACTCTAAAAAAAAATTAGCATCAAAACTTGGAGTTAAGGTAATCGATTTAAAATATGATAAAAATAGCTCTAAAGAAGAAATAGTTGATAAAATATTAGAACTAAATAATAATAAAGAAATAACGGGAATTATGATACAAAAACCAGTTCTTGATAAATATAATTATAGTGAATTAGTTAATTTAATTGATTATAGAAAAGATATAGATGGGGTAGGTAAAGCTAATAAAGATAATCTAGTAAATGGAGATTATTGTATAGTACCATGCACTGTTAAAGCTATACTAATGGTTTTTGATGAATATAACATGTCTTTACGTGATAAAAAAATTGTGATTGTAGGAAAAAGTGATTTGGTAGGTATGCCATTATATAATTTATTGAAGAATAAATATAATGTCATTTTGTGTGATTCTAAAACTCCTAATTTGTCTGATGTTACAATTAATGCTGATATAGTTGTTGTTGCTATTGGTAAGGCCAATTATTTTGATAGGAAATATTTTAGAAATGGTCAAGTTATTATTGATGTTGGTGCTAATTATTTAAATGGCAAATTAGTTGGTGATGTTGATTTTGATTCAATAAAAGATTTATCGGTAGCAATTACACCGGTACCGGGTGGGGTTGGACAGCTTACACCAGTATGTTTGTTTAGTAATTTATTTGAAATTAAAAAAAATAGTTAACTTTTTTCGTTTAACTATTTTATTTTTTAATTTCTTTCGCATAATGTATCCATAGATAGTTTATATTCTTTAGCTATTTGATATAAGAAGGCAGTTAATATTAAAGTTTTACCACTTTCGTAGGAACTAATTGTTGATTGTGTTGTATTTAAAAAATCCGCAAGTTGAATCTGAAATAGTTCATTGGTTATTCTGAATTTTTTAAGATTATTTCCAATTGTATTGGAATTTAACCTTGGACATATTTTTATTGGATATCTTTCAATTTTAATAAGTCCACATACATAATCCATACTATGCTTTGTGTAGTTACAATAATCATTTAATTTGGTTAAAGGTATTATTTCTTTGCCAGTTTCCCATCTTGAATAGGTAGCTTGTGTAACTTTAAGATTTCTAGCTAATTCTTCTTGACTCATATCCATATCTTCTCTAATATCTGCTAATCTTGGAAACATTACATTACAATTTACTATCATATACTACTACCACCTATTGTTATTTTCCCAACTTTGTTAGCTAATTCGAAAAAATTATACATAAATACGATTTGTTATGCTATACTTGTTTATATGTAGAGGGGATAAGTATGGATAGTAAGATTATAAACTTGTATTGTGATAACGTCATTAAACCACTCCAAATGCGAAAAAACGAATTGGAAATGGAAATCTATACTAAAAAGATAGTTAGTTTAAAAAAAAGAAAAGAGTATAAAATATTATGCAATTTATTACACGAAAAATATTGTTATCTATCTGATTTAATTAATAATATAAATGATGAAAGTAATTGAAATTATTACATAATATGTTATATAATATCATTTGTATTGATTTATCTGAGGAGGAATTATGAAAATAAAAGATGTTGTAAAAAACTTAACTTTATGTAGTGCTGCTATGTGTGGTGGATATTATCTTGCTAAATGTGTTTGTAATAAGGTTGCAATTAGAACAAATAATTATACTGATTTAAATCTTGGTGATTATAATTATTTTGAAGATTTTGAAGATATAAAAAAAATTGACCCTAATACTAGGGTTTATCATGATATTACTGCAGTTAAGATAAAAACAAAAAATGACAAATCTATTGCTATTTAATGGATGTTAAAAAAATTAAAAAAATAAAATTTAAAAAATTTAAAAAAAATAAAAAAAGTATTGACAATGTATTTTATTCTGATATAATTGATATTGTCAATTGAGTTGCGGACGTAGTTTAATGGTAGAACCTCAGCCTTCCAAGCTGACTACGTGGGTCCGATTCCCATCGTCCGCTCCATTGAGAGAATTACTCACACCTCGTGTGAGTTTTATTTTGCATTTTAAAAGCTATGAAATTAATCATAACTTTTTATC
>CAKPAQ010000131.1 GCA_934133015.1 uncultured Bacilli bacterium
TGTTGTTAAACCTGTATAATTTCCTTCATCAAATATTTGATATTTATATCTTGGTATCCACACAAAATATGATTCAATGTTTGATTCTGGTATTACTTCATTATCACTATAAGTTTTTGTTTCATCTTTTAATATTACTGCATTTGCCCATTCTTTATTTTCATATTTATACCATTTCTTTTTTATATCTGCCTTTTTTACTGTTCCATCAGTTGATATTGTTACCGGTATTAAATTATCCTTTAACACTGGATCTGTTCCATTTAAAATATCTTCTTTATAAGCTCTATTTGTTACAATATCATCTTGTGAATATACATTAACACTTAAATTAAAAGTCTTGTTACTATAAGGATATACCATAGTTCCATCTTCTTGTTCTATACCACTAAAGTCAGTATTTTCATCTATCCATATTCTTAATCTATATTTTTTTAAATAACTCTTAGTATTACTTGGTACTTCACTTTGATATAAAGTTTTTTCAGTATAACCATTTGTATTTATACTAGTTGTTAGTAAATCGCCATAAATAGTTGGCTCTAATACTTCTGTTTCTTGATCAGTTATATCAGTTAAATATACCTTAACTACATTCTTATCTAAAGTTGACTTATCACTTAATCTAGCTGTTATTTCATATGGTATTGGAGTTTGACCACTATTTTCACCACTTATACTAAAATCAAAAACTTGATTATCATTATCATATGACTTAGCTACACTATCAGATACAGGGAAAGCATTAGTTAACGCTATTCCGGTTCCATTACCAGTATTTTCATCATATCTAAGTTTTAAGGTACCAGCTGTTACTGTATTATCAGTTGTCCCTAAACTAGTATAAGTAAATATCGCATATGTTACATAGCTAGCTACTACCACTAAAACTATTACTAACAACAGCGATATCACTATTTTCTTTGTCTTATTTTGCATACGTTATTCACCTACTACTATTATTCTTTACTATAATTAAATTATACTTTTTAGTTACCTTTTAGTCAACGATAAATCTAACATATAGAAAAAAACATTTAAGTTAATTACTCAAATGTTTTAAAATGATTACCACTATCTAAATATAAAATACCCTTACTACCCTTTAACTTCTTTAAAATATCCTCATAATAATTAATTTGTTTAAACTTAGTTAAAGTTAAATAAACATAATTACCATCATTCATATATAATAAAAATCTATCTTTATCTTGATCATTTGGTACATAAGTTATTTCAGAAATTTGAAGTTTAACATCTTCATTTACCTTATTCATACCCTTAATAAAACTATTATATTTATTATCAGGAACATAATTAAGTAATTTAGACACTTGATATCTATAGTTAGAATCTTTAATAGTATTTTTATTATCTAACACTAAAGTTTCTTCATCATTATATTGTCTAAACAATATATTATGTTCTTCTACTTCTATATTTACTATTCCCCACCAGTTTTTAGTAACACTTACTTTACTTATTAAACTATTTTTACTTATATTTGTTTTTATTTTCTTAGAAGTAGTAAGTAAAAAACTAGGATAATTTTCAATATTTGCGAGTTCAATTATTTCTTGATCAGAAAGATAATTGTTTCCTGTAATATAAATATTAGTTATTGGTAGTTTACTTATATATAAATATATTAAATATATTAGACCTATTACAAGTAATAATATTAATATAGGTAATATTTTTATGTGTACCTTTTTCTTTACTTTTTTAGCCATATTTATTACTCCCAATTTTTAAATTCTTGTTCTACTTTTAAATCAATATTATATTTTTCCTTTACTTCTTCTTTGATAAAATCTATTAAATCTTTAATATCTTGAGCGGTAGCGTTGTTGTTGTTTATGATGAAGTTAGCATGTTTTAAACTAATTTGGGCTCCTCCTTTAGTTAGTCCTTTGTAACCTAAATCTTCTATTAATTTACCAGCATACATTCCTTCTGGATTTCTAAATACACTACCTGCTGATGGATATTCAAGAGGTTGTGTTTCTAATCTTCTTTGTTTTCTTTCTTTTACTAAATCTTCTATTTCTTCTTTATTTCCTTTTTTTAATTTTATAGTTGCTTCTAAACATATATAATCAGGATGTTTTTTTAAAAAAGATGTACGATAATGGAAATCTAATTCTTTATTAACCATCGTTATTACTCTATATTTTGGAGTAAGTACTTTTATTTTAGTAACTACATAACCCATATCACTTTTATAAGCACCAGCATTCATATAGATAGCTCCACCAATACTACCAGGTATACCAGTTGCGAATTCTAAACCAGATAAACCTCTTTTTACACTCATAAGAGCTACTTTCATTAATGAAGCACCACTTCCAGCAGTTACTTTATCATTATTAAATTCTATGTTGTTAAACTCATCTAATTTTATAATAACACCATCATAAACATTATCACTGAATAAGACATTAGAACCATATCCTAGAACCATATATTTAATGTTCTGACTTTTTAAGATTTTAATTAGTTCTATCAATTTATCAATATTAGATGGATAAATTATAACTTTAGCTATACCTCCTACTTTATAAGTAGTATAGTTAGATAATTTTACATCAGTTAGAATTTTTCCAATATTACTTGCTTTTAATTTTTTTATTAAGTCATCCATATTATTTTTCTCCATCTACTATTTTTTTAATTTCATTATATATTTTAGTAGCACTATCAGTTACTCCTAATTTTTTACAGTTATCTTGCATAGTTTGATATTTATCTTTGTCATTTAATATTAAATCAATTGTTTCTAGTAATTTATTTCCATCATAATCTTTTTCTTCTATTATTATAGTTGCACCTTTTTCTTCTAAAGCTTTAGCATTCTTTAATTGATGATTGTGTGTTACATATGGACTAGGTATTAATATGTTAGGTAACCCTAAAGCTGTTATTTCGGCAATAGTTGATGCTCCGGCACGAGATACTATTAAATCAGTTTTTTTAAGAACACTTGCCATATTTTCTAGATATGGAACTATTTTAACATTTTTAGATAATTTTATA
>CAKPAQ010000132.1 GCA_934133015.1 uncultured Bacilli bacterium
TACACAATTTGATTATAATTATTTGCCTAACAATTATACTTTAATAGTACGTACTATTGAAGGTGGACGTGGAATAATAGATGATTATCGTGATTATAAAATTAGATTTAGAAATACAAAGAAAGCTAATGATGTAATAGCGTATTTCAATGAGACACCTTTAGAAGTAGTTTCTTATATAGATGATGCTGATTTTGTGGTTGAAATTAAACATGTTCCATCTATAGGTCAATTAACAATCAATTGTAAGGGAAAAGATATTGAAATAGATGCTATCCGTTTAATAAATGATGATATAGATAGTATTTTACTTGATTTACCTATTAATACGGTATTAAAGGAAAAGATATCATCAATTATGTTCTGTGACTTACCTATTAAAAAGAAACGTATAGAAATTAGAAAATTAAAAAGATATAATTTAACTGGTGAATATATTCGTTTATTCTTAAGACTTTTAGATTATATTGGACAAATTTAGTAAAGTAGTTTTAAACTACTTTTAATTTTGAATGAAAAAATGTTATACTATAAGTGTTAATAAAGTAAGGAGTGTTAGTTATGAAATTTACTAATATTAAAATTAATAAACGAAACACAATTTTAATTTTGATGTTTGTGACAATTATTTTAGTTGTTATTTGTTTTAGAACTAGCTATGCTCTTTTTAATTATACTAAGAATGGTGCTAAAGAAAATGTTCTTGTTACGGGAATTTATGTTTCTCCTGGTATAAAGGCAGTAAATAGTAATTATACTGGTGAAATATGGAAATATAAAGATAGTACTACTAAAATAGTTTTTCAAAATGCAATTAGTAAAATTAGTGGTGCTGAAGAATATGATATATCTAATAAAAATGATGGTAGTATTATGGCTTATGTGCTTCCTAATAGTAGTGATACTAGTACATATACTACTTATATTCAAAGTGATGGTAATATCGTAGCTAATAGAGATAGTTCATACTTATTTGCTAATTTTACTAAGTTAACTTCAATTGATGGTATGGAATATTTAGATACTTCAAATGTAGTTAATATGTATAAATTATTTTTAAATTGTAGTAGTCTTACAAGCATTGATTTAAGTAACTTTAATACATCTAATGTAACTGATATGAGTGCTATGTTTTGGAATTGTAGTAGTTTGACTAGTCTTGATGCTAGTAGTTTTGATACATCAAAAGTAAAAGGTATGAATAGTATGTTTAGAGATTGTACTAGATTAACTACTCTTGATTTATCTAGCTTTGATACCTCTAATGTTGAGGGTATGGTAATAATGTTTTATAAATGTAGCAGTTTGATTAGTCTGGATTTAAGTAATTTTAATACATCTAAAGTAACTGGTATGTATAATATGTTTGATAAATGTAGTAGTCTAGAAAGTTTAAATATAAGTAATTTTAATACTTCTAATGTTACAAATATGAGTAATATGTTTAATGGTTGTCGTAAATTAACAAGTTTAGATGTAAGTAAATTTGATACCTCAAAAGTAAAAAATATGAATGGTATGTTTCGTGAATGCCTAGTTTTAACAACTATAGATGTTTCTAATTTTAATACTGCTAATGTTACTGATATGGCCAATATGTTTAGAAGTTGTGATAGTGTAACCGCTTTAAATTTATCTGGTTTTGATACCTCGAAAGTTACTAGTATGTCACATATGTTTGACTGTTGTAAGGCTGTTACCGTTTTAGATTTATCTCATTTTAATACGGTAAATGTAACAGATATGCAGGGAATGTTTCAATTATGTACTGGTTTAACGACACTTGATCTTTCAAGTTTTAATACTGCTAATGTTGTTGATATGTCTATTATGTTTAATAGTAGTTCAGCTTTAACTACTTTGAATATAAGTAGTTTTAATACTTCAAAAGTAACGGCAATGAATAGTATGTTTTGGAATTGTAGTAAACTTACATCATTAGATGTTTCAAACTTTGATACGTCTAATGTAACTACTGTGCGAGGAATGTTTGGAAATTGTAGTAGTTTAACAAGTTTGGATGTAAGTAAGTTTAATACTTCAAAAGTTACAAATTTTTGGGATATGTTTAATAATTGTAGTAGTTTAACAAGTCTAGATGTAAGTAAATTTGATACTTCTAGTGCAGTTTACTTAACTTATATGTTTTATAAAGTTTCTAATGTTTCAACTCTTGATGTTTCAAACTTTAATACATCTAATGTTGTTGATACTAGTGGTATGTTTCGATATTGTAGTAATTTAAGTTCTATTGGTGATATAACTAATTGGGATATGTCTAAAGTTACTAATACAAGTTTAATGTTTGAAGGTTGTGCATTCAAAGAACTTAATTTGCCTTCTACATTGACTACTATTGGTGAAGGGTTTGCGTATGAATGTAAAAAATTAACTAAAGTTGTCATGGGTGATAATGTAAAAACACTAGGTTTAAATTCATTTAGATATGATAGTGCTATATCAGAATTTCACTTGTCAGCTAATATTACAAAGATATCTGCTTATTCATTCTGGGATGTTAATAATAGTAAATATGTATGGCGTGGTAATACATATAGTAATAAATATGATTTAAAAACAGCACTTGCTAATGCAGGAATTACTGATGTTACTATAGAATAGTTTAACTTTATAGTTAATAAAATTAAAAAAATTGTATCTTAATATTAAAAATGTGTTATAATTAGTTCATTCATATTGAAAAAGAAGCAGTAATAAAGAAAATGTTTGTAGAGAGTCTATGGTTGGTGAAAATAGATAATATGATTTTTATGAACTTGTCTTTGGAGTGAATAGGGTGATTTCTTTATCAATTATGAGTGGATAGTTTATCTATCAATTAAGGTGGTACCGCGATTATTCGTCCTTATGGGTTGAATAGTCGCTTTTTTTGGAGGCAAAATGGAGAATATTATATATTTTGGACTGACTTTTTTGCTTATTTATACGATTTATTATTTTGCATCAATTAGGAAGGCAAAAA
>CAKPAQ010000133.1 GCA_934133015.1 uncultured Bacilli bacterium
CTTACCATTTGTTATGTATATGAGTTTTCATTGTCATACCAAGCAACTACTTGTACTAAACTTTTTCCATCTTCTAATTTAATTACTTTAGTTTGAGTGGCATCAAATAAAGAGCCATGAGTATCACCAATAATATCACTTGAAACAACTAATTCTTCGGTATAACCAAACGCTTCACTTTGATTATTTTTCATCATTTGATTTATTTCTTCTACTGTTACTTCTTTGTCTACTAAGGCATCTAATATAGTTAAACTTCCATCTGGTACTGGTACTCTTTGAGCACTACCTATTAATTTACCAGATAATTCAGGAATTACTAAACCTATTGCTTTAGCAGCTCCAGTCGAGTTTGGCACAATATTAATAGCGGCTGCACGTGCTCGTCTTAAATCTCCTTTACGATGTGGACCATCTAAGATCATTTGATCTCCAGTATAAGCATGAACTGTTGTCATAATTCCTGATACAATATGAGCATAATCATTTAGGAATTTAGCCATTGGAGCTAGACAGTTAGTTGTACATGAAGCTGCTGATATTACTTGATCAGATGAAGTTAAGATATCATCATTAACACCATACACTATTGTTTTTAAGTCATTACCTGCTGGTGCAGAGATAATTACTTTTTTACTTCCGGCTTCAATGTGAGCCATTGCTTTTTCTAAGCTAGTAAAGAAACCAGTACATTCTAATACTACATCTACTCCTAATTCTTTCCAAGGTAGATTTTTAGGATCTGGTTCTTTATATATTCTTATTTTTTCTCCATCTACTATAATTGAATCTTCTGTGTATGAAATAGTATCAGCTAATTCATACTTTTTTTGGGCAGAATCATATTTTAACAAATGGGCTAACATTTCTGGGGATGTTAAATCATTGATTGCGACTACTTCAAAATCATCCTTGTGAAACATTTGTCTGAATGCCAATCTTCCAATTCTACCAAAACCATTAATTGCTATTTTCATATTATTTTCCTCTTTTCTTTCATTTTATTTTTTATTTATATTAATTGATTACATATAGGTCGAATTTATTTTTCCTACTACTATTATTCTTTACTCTAATGAAATTATACTATTTTGCATAATTTTAGTCAATTGGGTTTAATATGAAAAGAACCAGTCCTTAATTCACTGATTCTTTTATCTAATATTACTTCTTTTTAAGATTTTATTTATCATTTTATTATGATTATTATAGTTTTTCTTTTTATTAAATGTAGGTGCATAATTAGTAATTGGTTTTCTAGTACCAGCAGCTTCTTCTATTACACAATTACCTTCATCCATAAGTTTAAAAAGTTTATCCTCATTAGCTAATAAATTAATTTCAGATAATATCTTTTCCGATTTTTTAACAATAACTGCAGAAACTACTATAACTTCACTTTTTAAATAAAATCTATATATTCTATCTAAAAAATGAATTTCATTATCAACTTTAGTATAAAATACTCCATTTTTACATAAAAGTACTTCTATTTCATCAATAACTGCATTTCTAATTTTATCATTTTCTAATAAAAAGTTTTCAACCTTACCCATATGTATTAACCTCCTGTTTGATTATTCTATCAATAATTAGATTCTAAAACAACCTCCACCTATAAATTCTCTTAAAATAGAATCTTTAGGAATACTTTCTGAAGATATTGGTAAAAATACCTTTAAAAAATTAATTAATCTTAAAGCTTCATTATAATATGGTGATGTTGGAGGTACTGAATATAAAAGTGGTTCAACAAAAGTTTTTAATACTCCAACTTCATATATCATAGCGGTATTATAAGTATAATCAGCATCATCTTGATATGGGAAAATATATTTTTCTTCCCCTTCTCTTACTTTAGCCCAACTCTTTAATGTATCTTCTACTTTATTACCTCTAGTTCTATTATCTCTAATTATTCTTCTTAATAATCTATTATCAGTAGTTGATATTCTAGTATGTTCATCAATATTTATTTCTGTTAGTGCAGATAAATAAATCTTTAATTTCATCTCTTTAGGAATATTTTCTAGTACTTTAGGATTTAAGGCATGAATACCTTCAATTAAAATAATACCATCTTCATCTAATTTTTTAGTTTCTTTAAACTCTTTTTTACCTAATATAAAATTATAAGTTGGTACTTTTGTTTCTTCTTTATTCAATAATGATTTTATAGTTTTTTCAAATAAATCTAAATCAACAGCTTCTAATCTTTCAAAATCTAGATTACCATTTTCATCTAATGGTGTTTCTTCTCTTTCTACAAAATAATCATCCATTGATAACATCTGTGGTTTCATTCCTAAACTTTTTAGACATAACACTAATTTATTGGTAGTTGTTGTTTTTCCAGTTGATGATGGACCAGCTAGTAACACTATTTTAGTATCTTTATGACTATTTATTGATTTAGCTATATCAAATAATTTATCATTTCTTACTAATTCATCAATTTGGATAAGTTCTTCAATAGAACCATTTGATACCTTTTCATTTAAATCAACAACATTCTGAAGCTTTAAAGTCTTTGCCCAATTTCTTGATTCTTTAAATAAATTATAAATATTATCACGATGTTCATATTCCTTTATACCATTTTCCATATATACAGTAGGAAATCTTAATATAAAGCCATTTTCATGTAAGTACGTTAAGGCAAATGGATTTAAAGATTTAGTATTTATAGGCATTTGACTATATAAATAATTATACATATCACCTAATTTATAAAGAGTTACATGAGTTGAACTAATATATTTCATTAAATTAGCTTTGACTGGATTACCAATTTTATTAAAGTAATCAATCGCATCTAATCTAGTAACTGTTACTTTATTTATACTTAAACCTTTATTAACAATATTTAACATTTCTTGATATAGATTATCTACATCTTCTTTAGTTATTTTTTCTAAGTCCTCTAAGTAGCCATAACTATTATAAGAATATGGCATATCATCAGTAGTT
>CAKPAQ010000134.1 GCA_934133015.1 uncultured Bacilli bacterium
AATATTGGTGATATAGCAAAGATATTAGGAGATAAGAATATTAAGATTTATCAAATTCCTCAAAGATCATATTATTTAGTAGATTACAAATTAGATATTGATAGTCCTGATAATGATTTTACTTGGAAACAATTACGTACTGAAGGTTTTGCTGGTATAAACGATAGAATTAAAACTAATATTGAAAATTTAATAACCGAAAAAGCACAAAAATTAACTCCATACTTAGATAGATATTTTTCTACTGATTATGATGGTTATATAAATGCAGATAAAGTAATAGTTCCAGAACTTATAAAAAAATAATAGGTCACTTTAAGTGGCTTTTTTTGTTTATATTTTTTCTTAAATTTTAAATTGTCTTTTATCCATACGTATGATAAACTAGTAAATAGGTGATGTTTATGAAAAATCGTAGTGAATTACGTGAAATTATGATGAAGGTTTTATACCAAATTTTTATATTAGAAGAATCATCAATTGAGTTTGATATTGAGCAATTAAAAAAAGAGCAATTAGAAGTAGAAAATGAATTTGTAAACGAAGTAATAGATGGAATCCTTAAACATCGTGATGAAATTTATGAAATAGCTAATAAATATCTAACTAGTTGGCCAATGAATAGACTAAATAAAGTTGATCAAGCAATACTTTGCATTGGAATTTATGAACTTAAATATACAAAAACTCCAAGTATTGTTGCCATCAATGAAGCTATTGAATTATCTAAAAAATATTCTGATGAAAAAGTTACTAAAATGATTAATGCTGTTTTAGATGAAGTTTATCATAATAATGAAGACTAGGTGGTAAAATGCAGGACAAATATATAACTGTATCCCAACTAACTAAATATATAAAATTCAAAATTGATAATGATGAACATTTAAATCAAGTTTTTTTAAAAGGTGAAATATCTAACTTTAAAGCCCATACTAGAGGCCACTTTTATTTTACAATTAAAGATGAATATTCTAGAATAAATGCCATAATGTTCGCATCTAACGCTGCAAAACTAAAATTTATGCCCGAAGATGGAATGAAAATCATGGTAACTGGACGTATCAGTGTCTATGAAGCAACTGGAGCATATCAAATCTATGTTGATGATATGATTGAAGATGGAGTAGGTAATTTATATATAAAATTTGAACAGTTAAAAAAGAAATTAGCTAATGAAGGTTTGTTTGCTAAAGAACATAAAAAAGAAATTCCTAAAATTCCTCAAAGAATAGGTGTAGTAACTGCTCCAACCGGAGCTGCTATCAGAGATATTTTATCTACAATAAAAAGAAGATGGCCAATAGCCGAAACCATTCTTTTTCCGTGTTTAGTACAAGGTGAAAATGCCGCTGATGATATTGTTAAACAAATAAATAAAGCTCAAGAATTTGAACTAGACGTACTAATAGTTGGTCGAGGTGGAGGAAGTATAGAAGATATGTGGTGTTTTAATGAAGAACAAGTCGCATATGCCATATATAATTCAAAAATTCCTATTATTTCCGCTGTAGGACACGAAATTGATTTCACTATAGCTGACTTTGTAGCTGATTTAAGAGCCCCAACCCCAACAGGAGCTGCTGAAATGGCCGTTCCTAATAAAAATGACATCATTAATTACTTAAATCAAATCAATATTAGGTTAAATAAATCAATATTACATACAATTAGTACTAGTAAAGAAAAGCTAAGTTCCTTATCAAATAGTTTTGTTTTAAAAAATCCTATTTCTATTTACGAAATTAAAGAACAAAAATTTGATAATCTTTTTGAAAAATTAAACATCGTTATTATCAATCTATTAAAAGATTATCGAAATATCTATGAATTAAAATTTGATAAACTTAATAGTAATATTGTTAAAACTCTAGAATATAATCAAAACAAATATACTAACAATTTAAATAAACTTGAAATACTAAACCCTTTACTTACAATTAAAAGAGGTTACAGTATCAGTAAAAAAAATAACAAAGTAATTACTAGTATTAATAATATTAATATCGGTGATAAAGTAGATATTAGTTTAACTGATGGAAAATTAGAAACAACTGTTATAAAAAAGGAGAAAAATAATGACTAAAGAAAAAGAAGAAATAAGCTTCGAAGAAAACTTAAATAAACTTGAAGCTATTGTAAAAAAGCTTGAAAGTGGTGAAACACCATTAGATGAAGCTATTAATGAGTATACAGAAGCTATAAAAATTGCTAAAATTTGTGATGAAAAATTAAAAAATGCTGAAGAACAAGTTAACAAAGTTTTATCTGCTAATGGTAAACTTGAAGAGTTTAAAAATCTAGAAGATGAATAAAATTAAAGGAGTAATTTATGAGTAATACAATGGATCAAAAATGTCCTAATTGTAGAGCTCCACTTAAATACTCAGCTAAGAATAAGGACTGGACATGTGATTATTGTGGTGCCCACGTTACATTAGAAGACATCAAAAAAGCTAGAAATGATAAAGAAAAAATTCAAACTAAAAAGAAAGTATCAGATGGTTATACCTGTAAAAATTGCGGAGCCCAAATAATAGTATCTGAAAATACAAGTGCAACGTCTTGTGTATATTGTAGAAGTACAGCTTTAATTTCAGATAGATTAGAAGAAGAGTTTACTCCTCACAAGATAATACCCTTTAAAAAGACTAAAGAAGAAGCAATCTCTGCTTTTATTAAATGTGGTAAAAAAAGAATATTTACACCAAAAATATTTACAAACAAGAAAAACATACAAGAAATTCAAGGAATATATATACCTTTTTGGCTATTTGATTTTGATTTAACTGGTAAAATAGATGGTACTGGTACTAGAGTTAGTTCTTGGACATCAGGTGACTATAGATATACTAAAACTGATACCTATCATTTTGAAAGAGAAGGAACATTTCCTTTCTTAGATATACCAGTTGATGGTTCTAAACACTTTGATGATGCCCTAATG
>CAKPAQ010000135.1 GCA_934133015.1 uncultured Bacilli bacterium
ATCTAGTTGTTAGGTAGGTATGCTATATGAGAAAGATAGATTTAAAAAAATTAAATAAGAAGCACTATTATATTATCGGTGGAATAATATTATTGATTATAATAATTACTAGTGTACTTATAATGATTGGTAATAAACAACAAAATGGATCACAAAAACTTTTAAATGAATTAAAACAATTGGGTGAATCATTTTATGAAGATTTTTATTACAATCAAGTAGGTAAAACAGATGAAGAAAAGAGAGCTTTTTTAGAAAAATATACTGATATTGGTATAAAGGTAAGTTTAGATAATTTAGCTCGTTCGAAAAAAGATCAATCGGGGGATATATTAAAAAAATTTGTTAATAGTAAAACTAATGTGAAATGTGATAAAACAAATTCAATGGTTACTATTTATCCAAGAGATCCATATGGTAAGAAAGATTATCGTATTGATGCTAATTTAGTATGTGGATTTAAAACAGTAGAAACTAAATAATAATGTATAAAGTAAAAAAATAAAAAGCCAATTTATTTATTGACTTTTATTTTTTGTATATTTTTATTTTTTTGTTCACGATATTCATCTTCAGCCATGTCAGCTTGACATCTTAGGTAACAAGCCATTTGACCTTCACCGGCACTTTCATATTTTTCACTTTTTTCAAATAAATATAAGGCTCTTAGTGAATTGAAACCACGCATATTTCTATTTTGTCTCATAGCGTCTTCTAAATACTTTTTGATGTATTCAGGCCTTTCAAGACTTTCTACTTCACAACCTTGAGCTTTTTTCTCTTCAACTTTTACACCTAATAAAATTTCAAACCAGGCTGCCACAATATGTCTATGACAAAACTCATCATTTGGTTCGTAACATAATAATACGTGATCATTAAGCTCACGATATACGTCTTTAGGATCTAATTTAGATAATACTTGATTCCAATATTCTTGAATATAATATCTATTATTTTTCTCTTCGGAAATTTTACCAATATTATCATGCCATACTTGCCAAAAAGATAGTTTTGGTGCTAATTCTGGATAACTTTTTCCTTGGTAATTGGCTGATTTACCATAATCACCAGAAATAGAACAAGTTTTAAAATTAGTTGACTGCCAATTGTTATAACTACTTGTATCAATCATTTTTTCCTCCTATATGACTTTATATTATGCCATATTTAATTGCTGTTTTCAAGTATTAAAAAGACTTAGTAATTATTTTTCTTTAGTTTTTACTTTAGAACTAATTTTTATTGCTGATATGTAAGAATCATCTATTGTTTCAGAACAAAAGTTTACATCTCTATGACTTACATCGCTTATTTTTTGATAAAAATAGGCAATTCTAGCTATATTTTCTTTAGCATCTTTATCATGTAGAGAACCATAAGTACCAATAAATAAAGTTTTGTGTGAATCAAGTAGTTGTAAAAAAGGATGCAATTCTTCTCTTGAAAGTGGAATTTGAGTTATTAATGTGTCTATTTCATCGTTTAATATAGGATTACAATTAGGATTAGTTATAAGTTCTTCTTTGGTAGGGTATTTTACTATTGCTTCGCCTTTATATACTCCAAGTTCTCCAGTATAAATTTCAACTTCCTTATTATTTTTAAAAGTTTCGGCATAAGGAGATATTATAATAGGTTGATATTTAGTGTTGTTAGCCATTTTAATAGCAACAGTATCATAATTACCTTTACCAAATTCAGCCATAATATTGGTATCAGCATCATATTCCTTTTTCAAATAATCAAATAATTGAACATAGTTGGCAGCTGCGATATCTTTTTTTATTATCCAATCTTCAAATAAATCAGTATTTTTACTGAAATTATCAAATGTATCATTTATACTATAAGCTTTTTTAAAAATTTCAAATATTTTAGATAAATATTCTTTGCTCATTAAAAACACCCCTTTTTTTGCTTGAACGCTATTATAACATGATGATTATTAAAAATCAATATATAAATTATTAGGCGTGACGTAGCTATCTATAGTAATTGATGTTATAATATTTACTGATTGATTATTGGAGGTGGGTTCATTGGGGTTTGATTGTCTTAATAATATGATTAACTATATTGAAGAAAATCTTGATGATAAGATAGATTTTAATGAATTAAGTAAGATTACTAATACCAATATATTTATACTTGAACGAATTTTTATGTTTTTTACAAATATGACAATAGTTGAATATATAAAAAAGAGAAGATTAAGTAAAGCTTTTGAAGATATAAGAAATACTAATTTAAAAATAATTGATATTGCCTTTAAATATCAATATAATTCAGCATCAGCTTTTAATAGAGCTTTTAAATCATTATTTAATATTACTCCTACTGAATGTAGAAAAGGAGTAGGTAGTTATCAAATAATACCTATGATGTATTTTGAAACTGATAGTAAAAATTATGAATTTGATTATGAAATTAAAGAAATAAATACGATATCTTTGTACTGTTATCATGTTACAGCAAAGAATTATTCTGATTTATTATATAAAATTAGAAAATTGTATAGTAAAATTATAAATAATGGTTATTATAAAGAGTTTAATGAAATTGGAATGTATGGAATATTTTTTGAAAATGAAGATTCATATAATTACTATTTAGGATCTACTAAATACTTTAGAGACTTAGAAAAATATGAATTAAACAAAAATAAATATGCCATATTTAAACTCAAGTCAAGAAAACAAAATGATATAATAAATTTTGAAGAAAGATTAAGTAGACAATGGATGCCAGCTACAAATTATGATATAGATGATAATATAAAAATAGAATTGTATATGTATGATAATTGTTATATATATTTACCT
>CAKPAQ010000136.1 GCA_934133015.1 uncultured Bacilli bacterium
ATTTTATAGAAGGAGAGTAGTATGAATATTTATGTTATTAGCTTTACCATTATTCTTATTTTTAATTTAGTTAAAAATAAGAAATCACTTCATATGTTACAACAGAATTTATATAATGAAAATAATCGTTATCTAAAATGGCTTAAAAAGAACCTTAAATACGTCTTTTTATCATTAGAACCCCTAGCTATTATTTGTTTAATCGCAGCTTATCTAATTGATAAACAAATAGTATCAAACATTCTAATAATTATATCTTTAATAGTTTATATATTAGAAATGTTACGTTTAACTAGTGTTAGAAAACAAGAACAAGTAAAGAAACCTCTTGTTTATACTAAAAGAGTTAAAAGATTAATAGTAACAACTAGTATCTTATTTTTAATTCCAATAGCCATATACATAGTTAACTATGAAAATGGTGAATTAATTTTATTAATAATTAGTATTATGACTTATTTAAGTTACTTAATATTATGGCTTTCTAAGATCATTAATACTCCAGTTGAAAGATATGTATACCATTACTATGAAACTAAAGCTAAAAACAAATTAAAAAGTATGTCAAAATTAAAAGTAGTAGGTATTACTGGTAGTTATGGTAAAACAAGTAGTAAAAACATCTTGAATGATATTTTGAATATAAAATATATTTCACGTCCAACACCAAAGAATTTAAATACTGAATATGGACTAATGATTACTATAAATAACTATCTAGATAAGTTTGATGAAATTTTTATAGCTGAAATGGGAGCTTATAAAAAAGGAGAAATCAAAAAACTATGTAATATGGTTCATCCTACTTATGGTATATTAACTACTATTGGACTTGCTCATTTGGAAACATTTGGATCACCAGAAAACATTGTTAAAACTAAGTTTGAATTAATTGAAAGCTTACCAGATGATGGTGTAGGTGTCTTAAATGGTGATGATCCTAAACAATTATCATACAAAATCAAAAGTAATTGTAAAAAAATATGGATAGGTATTGATAATAAAGATGTTGATATCTATGCTTGTGATATTAAATGTGGATATAAAGGTAGTACTTTTAATGTTGTATTTAAAGGTGATAAGAATAAATACCCATTTGAAACTAAATTATTAGGTAACCACAATATTTACAATATTTTAGCAGGTATTGCTTTAGGTAAAGAATTTGGTATGACCATTGCTGAATTACAAAAAGGTGTTTCTAAAGTTAAACCAATTGAAAGTAGATTAGAGTTAAGAAATTATGGCTATATGTATCAAATAAATGATGCATATAATTCTAATCCTGTTGGTGCTAAGATGGCTCTTGATGTTTTAAAATTAATGCCAGGAACTAAAGTAGTAGTAACTCCTGGTATGATAGAGTTAGGTGAAAAAGAACAAGAATTAAATAACATCTTTGGTACTCAAATAAGTAAAGTAGCAGATTATGTAATTCTAGTAGGAGAAAAAAGAACTAAACCAATTTTCAAAGGAATAGTAGAAAGTGGTTTTGATAAAGAAAAAATATATGTCGTAAATAGTGTTTATGATGCATATACATTATTACAGAAACTAAAAGTTGATAATGACATTTATGCATTATTTGAAAATGATTTACCAGATGCATGTAATGAATAGGAGTGAAAAAAATGAAAATTAGATTAGGTGTTATATTTGGTGGTGAAAGCGTTGAACATGAAGTAAGTATTATTTCAGCAGTTCAAGCTATGTATAAGTTGGATAATGAAAAATATGATGTTACCCCAATTTATATTACTAAAGACAGACAATGGTATACTGGAGAAGCTTTAAAAGATATTGAAACATATCAAGATTTAGATTTATTAAAGAGATATTCTAAAAATGTAGTATTATATGAAAAAAATGGTAGATTTTTACTACAAAATAAAAATTTTCCAAAAAGAGTTGTAAAAGAAATAGATATGGTTTTACCAATAGTTCATGGTACTAATGTAGAAGATGGTGTACTACAAGGATATCTTCAATCAATAGGTATACCTTTTGTAGGTGGAGATGTTTATGCTTCAGTAGTAGGGCAAGATAAGATTTTTATGAAGCAAATTTTTACTTGTGAAAATCTTCCAATCGCAGATTATGTATGGTTCTATGATGTTGAATATAATGATGACAATCAAGCTATAATTGATAAAGTTGAAAAATTAGGATATCCAGTAATTGTTAAGCCATGTACATTAGGAAGTAGTGTTGGAATAACTGTTGCTAAAGATCAAGGAGAATTAAAAGAAGCTATTGATACAGCTATTGGTTATGATAATAGAATAGTTGTAGAAAAAGTAGTAGAAAATTTAATGGAATTAAATATTAGTGTTCTTGGTAATTATGAAAATCAACAAGTTAGTGCTATAGAACAAGTAATTCCTACTGACAAATTCTTAACT
The DNA here is from genome assembly GCA_934133015.1 of uncultured Bacilli bacterium. Taxonomy (GTDB): domain Bacteria; phylum Bacillota_I; class Bacilli_A; order RF39; family UBA660; genus Alloscybalousia. The sequence goes on from CAKPAQ010000136.1 coordinate 2,403, forward strand.
TATGCTGATAAGTATTTAGGTAATGGTAAAACTAAAGGTAAAGTTGGTGGTAAGTTTAAATCTTCTAAAGGAATAGTTTCAACAAATAGAGTAGTACCAGCTAAAATAGAAGATAGCTTAAAAACAGAAGTAGAGGAAATTGCTGTTAAGGCTTTTAAAGCATTAAAGAGTTCTGGCGTAGTTCGTATTGATTTCCTAGTAGACTCAAAGAAAAATAAAGTTTATATAAATGAAGTTAATAATATTCCTGGTTCATTATCATTCTATTTATGGGAACCAATTGGTAAAGATTATTCAGAATTATTAGATGATATGATTAATATTGGAATTAAAG
>CAKPAQ010000137.1 GCA_934133015.1 uncultured Bacilli bacterium
TGGGAATATGTAGCAGGTTATACAAAAGGAGCCACGACGGTAGTGGAATAACAAGTTTATATTCTAACTTCTTCGCAAATAGTGCCTATATAAAATATTGGGATAAATATACATCGACTATTGTAACACAGTATAACAATAGAATATTAGGAGATGCGACTGGAGAAATGGGACCATTTGAAAGCAAAACAGATCCTGATGGAACAAACAGATATAAATCAAGTTGGTATGGAGATTATGCTTATATTACAGATTGTGTTAATGTTTGGTTGAATCGTGGTGGTGGATGGCGTTATGGAACTATATCTGGAATGTTTTCATTTAATTCTAGTCCTGGAAATGTATATGAATTAATGGCTTATCGTATAGTCATAACTTCCTCAAAATAAAAAATAATTGTCAAATCAAATAAGAGTTTAGTAATTTACTAGATTCTTTTTTTAATTTTTAGTATAATTTTGGTGGTGAAAAGTATGCAAAGATATTTTACAAATCAAAAAGTAGACAATTTCTTAATATTAAATAGTGATGATAGTTATCATATAAAAAAAGTTATGCGTATGGAAATTAATGATAATATAGAAATAGTTTATGATAATAAATGTTATATCTGTGAAATAACTGAATTAACTAATGACGTTAAAGCTAAGATTTTAACTGAAACAATAGAAAATCCAGAACTTGATATAAAAGTAACTATTGTGCAAGCTTTAGTAAAAGAACAAAAAATGGATTTTATTATTCAAAAGACTACCGAATTAGGTGTTGATTCAATTATTCCTATTTCTACTACTAGAAGTGTAGTTAAGGCTAATGGTAAGGAAATTAAAAAATTAGAACGTTGGCAGAAAATATGTAAAGAAGCTAGTGAACAATCAAAAAGAGTTGTGGTCCCAGAAGTTAGGTCAATAATGGATATACCTAGTTTATCAAAATTAGATAATTATGATGTAAAATTATTGTGTACTGTTAATGAAAATAGTAAAAATATTAAAAAGGTATTATCAAATATTAAAACTGGTGTTACAATGTTAATGGTAGTAGGACCCGAAGGTGGTTTTACTCAACAAGAAGAACAAATTTTAATAGATAATGGATTTATAGCAGTGTCATTAGGTAGTAGTGTTTTAAGAACAGAAACAGCTAGCTTATTTTTAATGAGTGTTATACGTTATCATGATATGAGGTGAAGTAATGATTGATTTTATAGGTACAGATATTACAAATGAACTAATAATAGTTTATACCCTAATTGGATTAGTTATTGCTTTGATTATTATTATATTAATTATTGATAAAACTGGAAATAAAAAGGAAAAAAATAAGATAAATTATAAGTTAAAACCGAAGGAGAAAATTGAAAAACTCGATTATGAAGAAACAGTTGAAGAAGTAGTTCCTATTCCAACTATTCCAGTTGTTACTTCAGATATTGATAATGATAATATTGATAGTGATGAAGTTTATCATGAATCAGATTTAGAAAAAACACAAGCTCAAATTGAAGTAGAAGAAATAACAAAAGCTTTACTTGAAGCACAACAAGAAGAAAGAGTTGATCCTTATGCTAAATTTGAAGAAGAACAAGAACAAAATGCTATTATAAGTTATGATGAACTTGCTAAAAACTTTGATCGTTTATATGATGAAGGTGAAAAAATTCAATATGTAGAAGATGACAAGTTACCTATAAATATTGATGAATTATATGCTAAAAACGAAGAAATATTAAATTCTAAAAAAGTTAAACTTGATGACTTAGAAACTGTAGAAATAGAAAAAGAGTCAATTAAAGAAGAAAAGAAAATCAAAGAAAATCAATCAGGATTTAAGAGTAGTCCAGTTATTTCTCCTGTTTATGGAATACAAAATGATAATATAAATAGTAGTACAAACAATAATACAAATATTAAAGATATTGATGATGAAATTAAAAAGACAAATGAATTTTTAAAAACTTTGAAAGAATTACAAAAAAATTTAGATTGATTTATAATTTAAAATAAAATATAATATAGTTACGTGATGCGATGATGACCTTGGAAAAGTCGGAGTAATACATGAAAAGAGATTCTTTTAGAATAAGTAGGGTGGAACCGCGGAAAAATTCGTCCCTATGTAGTAAAGATTCTCTTTTTGTTTATAGGGGGATATTATATGAAAAATATAAGTACTAAAAAGATGATTACTAAAAAACAAGAACGATTAATAATTGTAGGTAAAGAACAAGTAGTGGATGGAGAAAAAGAATTTAGATGTAACTTAAAAGCTAGTTGTATTAATTCTTTAAATAGGAATTCAGATACTAAACATAACCTTAACAATAGTGAAATAAGAAAATTAATAACATTATCAAAGAATAATCCAAGAGAATATATATCTAAATTAATTGACTTAAACTTTGCTGGTGATTTAATTAATAGGGAAGCTACTGGTACTGGTTATTTACTCCCTTTTGGATTTGAGAAATCTCATAAAAAATGTGTTCATTTTGCTGGAAGTAAATATGAAGTTTATTTTGTAGATGAAGCTATAAAATATTTAAGTGATAAAATATCTCAATTAAAGTCAAGAAGAATAGATGATAGTCATACTTATGCTATTAAGGCAATAGAATCTGGTAAAGTAAAAAACCTTAAGTTTAGGTTTTCTGATGGTTTTTCTTGGGATAAGGAAACTTACTGTTTATATGATGAAAATAATGAAAATTATTGTATGGAAACAGAGCCTGAGCA
>CAKPAQ010000138.1 GCA_934133015.1 uncultured Bacilli bacterium
AAATAATGGAACTGGTGGCTCTGCAGGTGGATACATTGGTAGTAATGGGACTGGACAAATTGCAACTGGTGGTAATCAAACAACAGGAGGTTCAGGTGATTCAGCTACAGCAGGTAATTTTGGATTAGGAGGTTCTATTATTCTTGGAACACATTCTGCCGGAGGAGGCGGAGCTGGTTTTTATGGAGGTGGTAGTGCAGGAAATGGTGGAGGAGCCGGTGGCTCAGGCTATATAGGCAATTCACTTTTAACAAACAAGGTTATGTATTGTTATAATTGTACTGAATCAAATGAAGAATCCACTAAGACAATATCAACTACTAATGTCTCAGCTGAAGCCATCAGTAATTATGCCAAAATAGGAAATGGCTATGCTAAAATAACTTATATAGGTGAATAGCTTGATAAGTAAAAAAACTATTATAGAATGGAGATTATCATGAAAAAATTAATAGATAAGATAAAAAATATACAATGGACAAAAAAGAATATTATTACTTTGATAATTGTACTTGTCCTTTTAGTAGCTATCATAGTAGGTGTATGCCTAGTAGTAGACCATAATCACAAAGAAAAGATTAAAAAGAATAGCTCAATAGACTTTGATAGCGAAACCTATAAAGGTAAAAAAATAACAGTAGAAGGTAATAAAATCATAATAGAAGAAGAAAATGGTAGTAAAACCATTGAAACCGTTAGTACTGAAAAAGATAACGACATGACAAAAACAACTAAAGAAATTAGAGATATGTTTACTATAAGTGATGTTGTATTAAATAAAAATGCCGCTAAAATGACTGTTGAAGGAAAACTAAAAGAAAATAGTGACAAATATAAAAGTGCGATTGTAACGATTAAATTTTATCGTAATGAAGTACTGGCTGGTAGTCAATCAAGTTTAATTGAAAATATCAAAAAGAATAAAAATTATTCATTTTCAATGAATTTAGTTGGTAATTATAGTGATTGTACATATACAGTAACTGTTGATTATGTAAAATAGGAGTATAAAATGAAAATATTTAATAATAAGAAAAAAATAATTATCTTAGGAAGTTGCATATTAGTATTAATAGTAGCATTACTTATTATTACTATCCTTCCATCATTATCTAAAACCGAAAGTGAATTAGTTGATATAACTAAAGATACTCAGTTAGATGGCTTATATTTTACTGATCCAATGTTACTTGAAGAAAATGGTATTTATGAATACAACGTTGAAGTAGAAAATACCAATAAAAGTGATTATCAATTAAATTATGTTAAATTTACTTTATACAATGAAGATAAAGAAGAAATTGTAACTCTTATAGGTTTTGCTGGTGAAAAGTTAAAACCAAGTGAGAAAAAAACAATTTCAGCAAATGTAGATATGGATATTAGAAATGCTAAATTTGTTAAAATTAACATAGAAAAGTAATATAGTAATAAGACTCATACACCAATATGAGTCTTATTTAATGTAAAATCATATTTATTTTGTTATAAAAGGTCAAAAAAATATTAATATGTATTATAATTATATTAATGGGGTGAAAGAATGAATATTATTGACAATTTAAAGAAAAAACTTAGCGAAAGAAAAAAAATAATATTACCTGAAACAATGGACGATAGAGTTTTAAAAGCTGCTCAATATCTAATTGAAAATGACAAAATTGATATAATTTTAATAGGTAATAAAGAAGAGATAATTAATAAATATCCAAGTCTTTCTAAAGTTACTATAATTGACCCAAAAACTAGTGATTATACTAACGAATATATTAATAAATTAGTAGAATTAAGAAAAAATAAAGGCATGACTAAAGATCAAGCTACTAAATTGATATTAGAAGATTATATGTATTTTTCATGTATGCATTTATATTTTAATAGGGCAGATGGAATAGTTAGTGGTGCTTGTCATTCTAGTGCGAATACTTTAAGACCAGCTCTAGAAATTATAAAAACATCACCTAATACTGATTTAGTGTCATCATTCTTCTTAATAGAAGTAAATAACTGTAATTATGGTAGTAATGGACTTTTTATATTTGCAGATTGTGGTTTAATTCAAAATCCAACATCAAAAGAGTTAGCTCTAATAGCCAAAACTAGTGCTGATAGTTTTAAAGAATTAGTTGGCGAACAACCAAAAGTTGCTTTTCTATCATATTCAACTAAGTCAAGTGCTTCACACCCTGACATTGATAAAGTCATAGAAGCAACTCATATAGCTAATCAAAATTATCCTCAATATGATATGGATGGTGAATTACAGCTTGATGCCGCTATCATTCCTGAAATAGGTAAAATGAAATCCCCTAATAGTAAGGTAGCAGGGCATGCCAATGTTTTAATATTTCCAAACTTAGATAGTGGAAACATTGGCTACAAATTAGTTGAAAGACTAGCAGGTGCCAATTCTTATGGACCACTTACTCAAGGAATAGCTAAACCAGTAAATGATTTATCAAGAGGTTGTACTGTATCTGATATTATTGGTGTCGTAATTATTACTGCTGTTCAAGCACAAAATAACTAGTAAATTTACCGATTTCTTGATATAATAACATGCAGAAATGAGGAAATACTATGGATGTTAAACAAATAAAATGGAATCAAGAATTAATAAAAAATAAAATTAGATTAAATAAACAATTAAAAATGATTAACAGTGAAATAGATAAGCAACAACATAACTGTAATCATATTAGCGTATGCTTAGGTTGGGAT
>CAKPAQ010000139.1 GCA_934133015.1 uncultured Bacilli bacterium
TTCTCCATATTTTATAAGCACTACTCTATCCATTATTATTCCCACTCTTTTCTATTTTATAATTTAATTAATTTTTTATCTTCTTGTTTTTCACCATTACATGCAGTAATTTCTAATAATGATGGTACATAATATACTTCTTGATATTTTTTTAATTTGCCTATTTCTTCTTTAATAAAAATTTTTCTAGATACATCTAATTCACTACTTAATGAATCTTCTAAAAATAATATACATTCACCAAATATATTATAAATTTGCATCTTTTTTCCTTTGTCTTCAGTCCAATTATTTAAATCTTTATCATTTATACTAGAATCAGTTTTGATAGTAGATAAATTATTAACTTCGTTTTCCATTTTTTTCTCCTAAAATTTTAATTTTTTAATACATAATTTTAGTTTTTCCACAAATGTGTGAATTTCTTTCTCTGTAGTTAAATAACTAATGCTAATTCTGATTGAATGTCCACTTATAGTAGTATCTCTTCCCATAGTTGTAAGAGTTAAAGAATCACTATTATCTTTTGAACAAGCTGTCTTAGTAGATATAAATATTTTTTCTTCTTCTAAAGCATGTAACATTGTTTCTGGTTTTATACCAATTACACTTATATTAACAATATGCGGAATACAATTATCTAAACTATTTACTACAACACCATCTATTTTATTTAATTCTTCAATTAATATTTTATTAAGACTTAAAACATAATTATATTTTTTTTCTAAATCCTTAATTGCCAGTCTTAAAGCTTTAGATATAGATACTATTAAAGCAACTGGCGGTGTTCCACTTCTATATATAGTCTGACTTTTACCACCATGAATCATAGGTTCCAATTCAATATTTTCTTTTTTTATTAGGCAACCTATTCCTTTTAAACCAAAGAATTTATGTCCACTAAAAGTATATAAATCAATATTACTTAAATCAACCGGTATTTTACCAACAGCTTGTGTACCATCTACATGAAAAATAGTAGTAGGATAGTCTTTTAAAATTTTACCCATTTCTGAAACATTTTGTTTAATTCCAACTTCACTATTAACATGATGAATACTAACTAAAATAGTTTCTTTAGTAAGTAGTGATTTTAAATGATTTATATCAATAGATCCATCTTCAAGAACATCAACATAATCAATAATATATCCATTTTTTTCTAAATAACTTACACACTCCAAAATACTAGAATGTTCTAATTTAGTAGTAATTATATGTTTTCCTCTATTTTTATATTTTTCTAAAACGCCAACAATAGCTAAATTATTTGCTTCACTCGCACCACTAGTAAAAATAACTTCTTTACTTTTAACACCTAACAACTCTGCTACTTGACTAGTTGCGGCATCCATTAATTTTTTTGCTTCTAAGCCAAGTAAATGTAAAGAATTAGGATTACCTACATAACTTTTAGATACTTCACAAAACGTATTAAGGACATCTTCATTAACAGGAGTAGTCGCACTATAATCTAAGTAAATATAATCATTTTTCATTTTGTCCTCCTACTTCTACTAATACCTAATAACTTAGGTTCTAAACATGTATCTCCACACTCAACACTCAAAGAATAAAAATCTATTATGTCATCGCTACTTGGATTGTAATAAGCATTTTTAACTTTATAATACCACGTTTCATAAGTAGCTAAATTTTGGGGAAACATATCAAAATAACTAGATGTTGAAATAATATTTTTAGAAATTGTATAACACCTACCATTTGAAATATCTTCAATAAATGGATGATAAGCATAATATAAGCTTCCTTGTTTTATTTTAGCTCCAGATAAATTACATACTAAATCTTTTGAGGCATGTCTTTCTCTAACTTGTGGATAAAAAGCCATATATCTATTAGGAAAAAGAATTTGACTTTGATATGATGATAATAAGCTAACTAAATCATTATAAAGCACTGCTTCATCATAGTATTTTTTTTGTTTCAAGATATTAACAATTCTAACTGGAATTTCGATAGATGAAGAAATTAAAAAATCATCGATATTTATTTCAACCATAAAATCACCCACAATAAACATCACAATTATATCAAAAAAAAAATTAGATTACTAGTTAATCTAATATAATTTATTTATAAATAGCGTAATTATAAGCTTTATGATTAATAGTAGGAGTATCTGAAAATAATTGAATTTGTTTTAATTTTTCATCATTAGCTAATAAAAAATTAAACCAACTTTCTTCATCAGGAAAATCGTGATGTTCATAATCATCACATATTTTAACACAAGGTATCATAAATAATGATTTATCTGCTACCATAAAGTGCTTAATAATACTTTTATGAATACCATATGGGTGAAGTGCTACACCAAAATCATAAGAGGATATATCAGTATCATCTGTAAAATAATCAGCTATTTTAGTATAGCCACCATTATCATTTACCTTTGATAATCTTGGATCAATCGCAGTTACCTGATAACCACAACCAACAAGCAATTTTGAAAAATTACCATTACCTGCAGCGATTTCAAGTACTCTAGGATAAAGTTCAACTGGATATTTGTTACAAACAAATTTTAATACTGTGTCAACTGGATTTTCTATTTTCATATTAACTACCATCCCCTAATTGCTGACATATTATATCACATTTTTCTAAAAAAGAAAAGAAAAAGAGGAAAAATCATCGTTCTTCATCATAATGTTTTTTTAATTTAACAAAAATATCAGGTTCA
>CAKPAQ010000140.1 GCA_934133015.1 uncultured Bacilli bacterium
TCCTTTGCCGGACAAACATGGAGAATAGTAAGAGTAAATGAAGATGGAACAATAAGAATTGTAATGCAAGATGGAATTAACAATAATGCCACTTATAGTTTTAGCAATGCAGGTAGTTATATTAATATGTATTACTCCAATAGTAATGCTAAAGAATTATTAGAAAATTGGTATAATAGTAACATAGGAAGTGATAATAATTTATCTTCAAAAGTAGTGAATGGTGAATATTATTGTGAACAGGCTAAAGTAAAATTGGATTCACGTTTTTCCTTTGGAAATATTCAATCAATACCTAATTACAATGAATATATACCAGATTTTAAGTGTAATAGTGATAACAATGGATATGGCACAGTAAATGCTAGTATAGGGTTGCTTACATATGATGAGGCAGTTTATGCTGGTGAGTATTTTAATCAAAGCGATAGTAGCAACTTTCTATTCAACTCAGCGCCCGGTTTTACTATGAGTCCGGCTGGATATTGGACATATCCATATATTTGGACACATGCTTATGATATTGGTATTCCACCTGCTTATTATCCATCAGACAATTACAATTATAGTTTGTATCCCGTAATCAACCTTAAATCATATGTACAAGCAACAGGTGCTGGTACAAATACTGATCCATTTGTTGTAAGTTCTTAACTAAGGACAGTTTTTAAAATAGCTATATAAAATAAGGAAAAAATAGGTAAAATATTTCGGACTGTATTGTAAATTTTGATACCTATAAGTAACTTTAAAGTAAAAAATGGTAGAAATAGTAATTTCTATCATTTTTTTGCATTGTTAAAGCCATAATTTTATAGTAGCTGTAGATTAATAATTTTAAATTTTTTAAAATAAAAAAAGTAGTCTCTCAATTTTTTTACATAATTACTATTGGGAGGTGAAATTATGAAATATCCATTTGTGAATCAAGACGGAATAAAAGATTGTGGGGTAAGTTGCTTACTTATGATTATGAAGTATTATGGTGGTAGAGCTTCAAAAGAATATTTGAGACTTCTTACTTCAACAACTAAAGATGGGGTAGATAGTTATTCATTATTAGAAGCTGCTAGGAAATTAAACTTTTCTACTAAAGGTGTAAAAGGAAACATTGATCAATTAGAAGATTATGATTTACCATGTATAGCGCATGTGATTATAAATAATAGCTATCAACATTTTATTGTAATTTATAAAATTGATAAAAAGAAGAAGAAAATTATTATTGCTGATCCAGCAACTTCAATTAAAAAAATTAGCTTTGATGATTTTGAAAAAATATCATCTAAATGTTTTCTACTATTATATCCAAATAAGAAAATACCTATTTTAACTAATAAATCGTTCGTACGTACTTTTCTTTTAAATAATATTTATTCAAACTCACCCTTATTTTTTACCTTTTTTATATGTGCTTTATTTATTAGTATTTTAGGTGTTGTTTCTTCTTATAGGATGCAGTTTCTACTTAATTATATTGTATCTTACTATTCCTTTTCTAACTTATTTACATTTATTATTTTATTTGGTTTAGTTTTAATATTACGAGAATGGTTTAACTTAATCAGAGAAATATTACTTAATTATTTTAATCATACATTTGATAAGAAAATAATGAGTAGGATATATAATAATTTTCTTGGCCTCCCATATATTTATTATAAAAATCGTTCTACTGGTGAAGTAGTATCGAGGTTTCAGGATATTGAAAATATAAAAAATTTTGTTGGTAAACTTCTAACTACTTGTTTAATTGACGTTGTAGTATTTGTGATTACATTGATAGTCTTAATTAAAATTGATTTAGAATTGACTATTATAAACTTAGTATTAATATTAATTATTTTTATAATTACTATGCTATTTTTAAAAATATTGTGTCCACAAATAAAACGAATTAAAGAACAAAATGCATCATTTAATTCGTATTTAGTAGAATCAATAACGTCAATAGAAACAATAAAAGGCTTTAATTTGGAAAAATATAATCAAAATAAATATTCAAATAAATTAGATTCATATTTAAAAACAAGTTATAAAGCTAATAATACTTTTATAATTTATCAATTTATAAAAAATATAATAGAACAATTAGGAATATTCATTGTTTTGATATTAACTTCACTCCTAGTAATCAAAAACAAGATGGAATTGGGAACCTTAATTACTTATTATACATTAATTACATATTTGTATGATCCTATACATAATATGTTTGATTTAATTAGATTATATAAAGAAACTAAAATTTCTATTAATAGAATTGATGAATTATTTCAAATACCTATAGATCAGTCAATAGATAATAAATTATCGAAAAATATATTAGGTCTTATTAAAATAGAAAATTTAATATATCAATATAGTCCTAAGATGCAAGTATTAAATAATATTAATTTAGAAATAAAACCTAAAGATAGAGTTTTGATTTATGGTAAAAGTGGTAGTGGTAAAAGTACTTTAGCTAAATTGATAGCTAGAGTAATAGAAGATAATTATCAAGGAAATATAACAATAGATAATTATGACATTTCTGAATATTCTTTAGAAAATTATAAAAGTAATATCTGTTATATTTCTCAAAATGAAGCATTATTTGAGTCATCTATTTATGAAAATATTTATTTAAATAGTAGAAGGGATTATAGCGATTTTTTAGATATATGTTCTATATGTATGGT
>CAKPAQ010000141.1 GCA_934133015.1 uncultured Bacilli bacterium
TCTATATGTATGGTAGATGATTTTGCCTTGAATCATCCTTTAAAATATAACATGCTGCTTGAAGAAAATGGTTTCAATATCAGTGGTGGTGAAAGACAAAGAATCATATTAGCTAGAGCTATATTAAAAGATGCAAATATTTATATATTTGATGAAAGTTTAAATGAAATTGACGTAGATAGAGAAAATAAAATATTATCAACATTATTTAAAAAATATCCTGAGAAAACATTTATTATAATTTCACATCGATATCATAACAATCATTTATTTAATCGAAAAATAAAAATGGAAAACGGGACATGTTATGAAATTACTTGATGTCTTAACTAGTAATTATTATGAATGTGAAATATTTAAAATACCAAAGAAACTAGTAATTAGTAGTATCGTAATTTTTATAATAGTATTTATTTTAGTTATAGTTAAATTACCTTTTCGTATTTATTTATCTTATTATATTTCTACAAATGATAATAACTATTATGTTCAAGTTCCATATGATGAAATTGATACATGGCTAGATAAAAAAGAACTTAGATATAATGGTAAAAATTATATATATAAAATATGTGATATTGGTGATGAAAATATAATAAAAAATAATAAAGTTTATCTACAATTAAAGCTTGAAGTAAAACAAATTGATTCGCCATTAAACTTAATTAAAATTGATTTAGAAAAAGATAATATTACAATTATTAGGTACTTTAAACAGCAGTTAAGGAGGTAAAAATGACAGAATTAACTAAAAATGAATTAGAACACACTGTTGGTGGAGGTATATCAGCTTGGGGATTTATAGGAATTATCACTGGTTTTGTGTTCATTGTGGGTGTTATCGATGGTATTGCCCATCCAATAAGATGTAGTAAATAATAGGAGGTTTATATGAGAATTTTATCAGATGAAGAATTAGAAACAATTGAAGGAGGATTAAATATAACTGGAACGTTATTTAACTCTTTCTCAACACTTATGAATACCGTATCTAATCTTGGCAAGAGATTTGGGTCTGCACTTCGTAGAATTGGAAGCAATCGCATGTGTTCATTATGAACATAATAAATAAAAATAGAATATGGATTTTTTTAAATGGTTTATTTAAACTTGTTAAATTAATATTGTTATATATTATTTTATTGTTTATCATAAATTATATTCTCCTTTTTTTAAGTATATTAGGACGCATGTTTGGTACTATACTTAGAATAACTTTTTTATCAAGTATTTAAAAGGAAATTTTATATTTCCTTTTAATTTTGCCTTTTAAAAAGTTAATAGTAATTATTGACTTATTTTATTGTTATTGATATTATCGTATTGTATTAGAAATATAGTATATAAGTTATTAAAGAAAGGAATTAATCAATTATATAAATATTATTGATTAAAATGAAGATTATGAATGCTTTAAATTTTAAGGGTTGTGATTTAACTACATTAGTAATTAAGTATGATTTAGAACGTGCGGTTAACATGCAGACTGAAAATGATTTTAAATTTTTAACTTTGCCTGAACGAATAATTATAGAACAATATACTAATGATCAAAATGATATTTTGGAATGTATTCGTGATTTTCTATTAGATAGTGATTCTATTAATGAGACTATTTTATTAGTAAGAAAGACGAAAATAAGTGTTTTAGCAGAATATTCTGGTAATTCTTATTTGCCAGGAATTATCGATAATCTTGAACAAAAGTTTATAACTTCTGTTGTTGAACATAATGGAAATGACCAAAACTTGTTTATAGAAAAAGAAAAAGTAGCAAAAAATGCTGAAATTTGTTGAAAATTGTTGAATTAAAACGAACTTTGCGCTATAATCAATTTTAGTAAATGCGGAAGGAGGGGAAATAAATGACACAAGTGGCAGTAAAAAATGGAAATCTAGAATTTGCATTAAAGAAATTCAAACAAAAAGTTGCTAGAGATGGAGTCCCTTCTGAATGTAAAAAAAGAGAAGGTTACGATAAACCTGGTGTAAAAAGAAGAAATGCCAAAAAAGAGGGTATAAAGAATACTCGTAAACGTAATAAAGCAAGTAGAACTAATAGAGACTAATTTGATAGTCTCTTTTTAAATAAATGGGAGATGAATATTATGAATCTAGTAGAACAATTAGATAAAGACATGATTGAAGCTATGAAAAATCATGAAAAGGAAAGACTAACTGTAATTCGTGAGGTAAAGGCTGGTATGAAACAAGCTAATATTGATCAAAAGAAAGAAATAAATGATGAATTACTAATTGAAGTAGTAAGTCGTGGAATTAAAACAAGACGTGAATCTATTAAAGAATTTGAAAAAGGTAATCGTAATGATCTAATAGAAAAAACACAAAAAGAGAGGAGTAACCCCATGTCAACTCAGGAACTGAGCATGAAACAGGCGAACCCAGCGAACGATGACAATGATGGTATCGTTTATATCGAGCCTAAGAAGAGGGCGATAGTAACCATTGCCCTGCTCGTTGGCTTCTTTGGCGTACACTTCTATATGCGCGCATTCAGCATGTGCACCTCCTACATCATGGCAAACTGGAACGCCGGTGAATACTATTCCGCAGGCAAGGCGCTCCAGACCGCAATAATGGTCGTTGCGACATCCGTATCCGCCTACCTTATCCCCAAGTGGGGCATAAAGAAGATCATGGGCGGTTC
>CAKPAQ010000142.1 GCA_934133015.1 uncultured Bacilli bacterium
AATTAGTAGGCGGTGGTGATATCTATGATTATTGACTTAACACAATTGGTTATTAAATCATTAGATGAATTATTCATCGAAAAAGAAAATTTTTCTTTTCCTAAAGAGTATTTTGATAAATCTGAAATATTAGATTTAAATGATACTAAAGTTTCTGGCTATATTACTTTAGATGAAGATGATTACCCTAATCTTGATTTAGATTTAAGTGGAGTTATGGTATTAGTTGATTCTATTAGTTTGGAGGAAATAACTTATCCATTTTCTATAAAAATAGCTGAAAAAATGGAAGAAAAATTAGAAAATGTCACAAATACTATTGATATTATCGATGTTTTATGGCAAAATATTGTATTAGAAGTTCCTTTGCAACTTACAGAAGTTAAAGATTTCAGTCAATATCAAGGGGAAGGCTGGAGATTAGTAAGTGAAGAAGATTTGAACAAGAAAAATAATCCTTTTAGTAATTTAAAGGATTTACTAGGAGAGGAGTGATAATATGGCAGTTCCATTCAGAAAAGTATCAAAAACAAGAAAAAGAATGAGAAGAAGTCACAATGCTTTAACAGCTAATGGTACAACTAAATGTACAAATTGTGGTGAAATGATTCGTCCGCACAGAGCTTGTCCTAAATGTGGTTTCTACAAAGGAAAAGAAGTAGTAACAAAAGAAGATGCTGAATAAGCATTTTTTTCTTTATAATTTTCTTTTTTCTACAAAATATGTATTAGGTAATAATTATAATAAAACTAGATAGGTGATAAATATGAAAATATATCTCGATCTAGTTTTTTTTATTAATTTTTTCTTTGACTTGTTGTTGTTGTCTACGGTTAAAATAGTGTTAAAGAGAAAAGTCAAATTTAGAAAATTACTATTAGGTAGTTTAATTGGTTCATTAAGTATCTTTTTTTTATTTATAAAGTTAAATTCTATTTTTCTTTTTATATTAAAAGTGATAGTTTCATTAGTAATGATATTGATAACATTTGGGTATCATTCTAAGAATGAATATATAAAAAATATTTTATATTTATATTTTATTAGTATTATTTTAGGAGGCTTTTTATATTATCTTAATTTAGAATTTTCTTATAAAAATGTTGGATTGGTATTTTTTCATAATGGTTTTAGTATTAATTTTATTTTACTTATAATATTAAGTCCAATTATTTTATATTTATATATTAAACAAGATAGATATTTAAAAATAAAAAACAATTATTATTATGAAGTAGAATTATATTATAAAAATAAAAAATATCATTATCATGCTTATTTAGATAGTGGCAATAAGTTATATGATCCGTATAAAAAAAAGCCAATAATATTAATATATGATGCAAGTATAAAAATAAAAAATCCTATTTATATTCCATATCTTACTTTAGATAATACTGGAATTCTTGAATGCTTTAAAGCTGATAAAATAGTAATAGATGAAAAAAAAGAAATAATTAAACCTTTAATCGCTATAAGTAAAAGTCCTTTTAAAATAGATGAAATAAACATGATCTTACATCCTGATTTATTTATGTGAAGTTATTATTCGACAAGTTTTTATTTTAAAAATTTATATAATGTTTTTACAAAACATATATTTAATTAAGGAGGAGATATTATGATTAGTATTATTTATTTAGTTAGTAAAATATTAAATAGGTTTGGAGTTTTATTCTATGTTGGTGCTGCTGATATTTTACCTGAGCCATTATCAAAAGAAGAAGAGGAGTTTTATTTACATCTAGCTAGTGATGGAGATTTATATGCAAGAGATAAGTTGATAGAACATAATTTGAGGTTAGTAGTTTTCTTAGCTAAAAAGTATGAAAATACAAGAGTAGATTTGGAGGACTTGGTAAGTATAGGTACTATTGGATTAATCAAGGG
The DNA here is from genome assembly GCA_934133015.1 of uncultured Bacilli bacterium. GTDB lineage: Bacteria > Bacillota_I > Bacilli_A > RF39 > UBA660 > Alloscybalousia. The sequence goes on from CAKPAQ010000142.1 coordinate 1,892, forward strand.
AATTAAAACTTATCAGATGGACAAAAATATAAAATTAGCTACTTATGCTTCTAGATGTATTGATAATGAGATATTAATGTATTTACGAAAAAATAAAAAAGCTAAAACAGAGGTTAGTTTTGATGAATCTTTGAGTTTTGATGCAGATGGTAATGAACTTCATTTAGAAGATATCTTAGGAACTGATCCAGATATTGTAACTAGAAATATTGAAAAAGAAACAGAAAAGAATTTAGTAATGGAGGAGATAAATAAATTAGGAAAAAGAGATAAAGAGATTATTACTTTGAGATATGGTCTAATGGGTAAAAAAGAAATGACTCAGAAAGATGTTGCTGATTTATTGGGAATTAGTCAATCGTATATCTCACGTATTGAAAAAAAGGTAATAAAGAAATTAAAAAATTTAGTTGGGTGTTAGTGTTTTTTATAAAAATAGCTAAAATTATTTTTTAGTTATTTTTATTTTGTATATAGGTTAAGTTGTGATAGAATTATATATGAGAATATACAGTATGATTGGAAGGATATTTATATGAAAAAGGATAAAAGAAAGACACTAATTTTATCAGTGATAGGTATAATTGGATTAATAGTAATAACGTTAGGAATAACGTATGCAGTGTTTACT
>CAKPAQ010000143.1 GCA_934133015.1 uncultured Bacilli bacterium
AATACTTAAAAGTGATGTTTTACATGTAGAAGATTTACATATTGGTGATAAACTTCAAGGTACAGTTAGAAATGTAGTTGATTTTGGTTTATTTATAGATATTGGTTTACATAATGATGGTTTAGCACATATTTCTAAGTTATCTAAAGAATACATTAAACATCCTTCTGAATTATTTAGTGTGGGTGATATTGTTGATTGTTATGTAATTGATATCAAAAAAGATCAAGAAAAAGTTTCACTTAGTTTATTAGAGGAATAATATGAAGATTATTGATGAAATAAATGAAATTGCTAATTCTATACAAAAAGTACAAGATGAGATTGATTTAATATATAAAAATGGACAAAAAGAATTGTTGAATGATAAAATTTTTGAACTTTTTTCCTTAAAGAAAAAATTATTACTATTAGAAAAAAAGGCATATTTGGAGATGGAACCTTCAATAGTAGGTGAAAAAATAGATTTATATTTACAAAATATTCATGATATGAATGATAAAGATGCTTCTGTTTATAAGTATTATATAGCGTTGCATGGAACTAAAAAGATAATAGGTCAAATAGATGCTAGATTCAAATTATTAGAAAGTGAACTTTATTTAGGAAATATTGGTGCTCATATTGATGAAGAGTATAGAGGTAAACGTTATTCTAAACAAGCTTTTTTACTATTAAGAGATGAATTACTTGAACATGGAGTTAAAAAACCTATTTTTACTGTTAAAAGTGATAATCAGAAATCAATTAATTCACTTAGTAATATTGGGGCTCAAAAAACAGGTGAATTTGTACACGATGGGTTAATAAATTATATATATGAATATGATCTAGAAAATGGTAAAAATAAATAAAAAATTAAAGATGGAAAACGATTGTAAAAAATTGTCGTTTTTCATCTTTTTCAGTGTAAATCGAACAAATAAAATTTTATAAAAATATTGATTTTATTATTTTAAAAAAATAAAAAAAATAAAAAAAATCTAAAAAAATAATTATCTGTATGCTAACAAAATATTGCGTAATTCCTTTTAATACTTGCTAATTTTTAGGTGGCTGTAAAAATACAATAAAAAATAAAAAAAGTAAAAATATTAAAATAGTTAAAATTGCTAATGTCAAGTTTTTAAAAAAAACAAAAAAAATATTGATTTATAATCTGATAGATACTACAATGAAATTACATAGTAGTGGAGGTAAAAATTATGACAGATGCGCAAGAATTATTACAAGAATTACAAGTAGTTAAAAGAAATGGTAAGAAAGTCGATTTTGATGGTTCTAAAATTGCACTTGCTATAAAAAAAGGGTTTGATAGTGTTAATACTGTAAATGATGAAGATGGTATTGATATGAAATATTCTACAAAAGATATTCAAAAAGTATATCAAGATGTTTTATCTAGAGTAGAAAAAGATTATAAAGATCAAACTAAAATAAAAATAGAAGATATTCAAGACTTAATTGAAGAATCTTTAAAACAAAAAGGGTATGAAGATGTTTATTTACATTTTTCAGAATATCGTGAAAGAAGAAATCAATCTAGATTATTATTTTCTGAAGAAAAGAAATTACATAAATTTTTGAAAACAATAGAAGGTCTTGGATTAAAATCTTCAAATGAAGATAATAATAAAAGAGAAAATGCCAATGTTGATGGTGATACCGCAATGGGAACTATGCTTCAATATGGTTCAACAATATCAAAAGAATTTGCGAAAACTTATTTGATGAAGTCAAAATTTAGTGAAGCTCATGAAAGCGGAGCTATTCATATACATGATATGGATTTTCTACCTATGGGAACTACAACTTGTATGCAAATTGAACTTGATAGATTGTTTAAAAATGGTTTTTCTACTGGCCATGGTCATTTAAGAGAACCACAAGATATTATGAGTTATTCAGCACTTGCAGCTATAGCTGTTCAATCTAATCAAAACGATCAACATGGTGGACAAAGTATTCCTGCTTTTGATTTTTACATGGCTCCTGGTGTACTTAAAACATTTAAGAAACAATTTAAACAACATATATATGATCTATTAGATTATGAAGATTTACTTGGATTTATAAATATGGATAAGATTGCTAAAGATATTGATAAATTGAATAGTATAGAAGTTGATTTGGAAATTTTTTCTCTTTATACAAAAGATAGTAAGAAAATAAAGAATTTATTTAGTAAAGCCTATGAAAAAGCTTTAGCTAAGACTAATCGTACTACTTATCAAGCAATGGAAGCTTTTGTTCATAATTTAAATACAATGCATTCTAGAGCTGGTGCTCAAGTACCTTTTTCTTCAATTAACTTAGGTACTGATACTTCACCTGAAGGTAGAATGGTAATTGAAAACTTTTTACTAGCTACAGAAGAAGGATTAGGTAGAAGTGAAACTCCAATTTTTCCTGTATCTATATTTAAAGTAAAAGAAGGAATTAATTATAATCCAGAAGATAGAAACTATGATTTATTTAAACTTGCTTGTAGGGTATCAGCTAAAAGATTATTTC
>CAKPAQ010000144.1 GCA_934133015.1 uncultured Bacilli bacterium
TTCTAAAGATGTTTATAATTCAAATATTAGTGTTGTTAATCAAAAAACTTTTATTTTTAATATGAGTATAAGGGCAAATTTGTCACTTATTGATTCTAATAAAAAAAGACAAATTGATGCTTGTAAAAGAGTTGGAATTCATGATTTTATAATGTCATTACCTAATGGCTATAATACTATTTTAAAAGAAGATGCAACTAATATAAGTGGAGGACAGAAGCAGTTATTATCTTTAGCTAGGGCTTTGCTTACTACTTCTGAGGTATTGTTGCTTGATGAGGTTACTTCTTCACTTGATCCAAATACTACGGATAAAATTATTAAATTGTTGGATGATTTAAAAACAGATCATACGATTATCATCATTACTCATAATAGGGATTTAATGAAATGTGCTGATAAGCTTGTTGTTATGAATGATGGAAAGGTTGAGTGTATGGGAAATCATGATGAATTAGTAAAAACTAGTATATTCTATAATCAATTAATTACAAAAATATAACTAGTAAGCATAGTCAAAATATAGTATAATTAAATAAAAAATGGAGGTACAAAAATGAAGTATTTATTAGCAACAACAAACAAAGCAAAAATCAGATATTATGGTACAAAATTAAAAGAAAAAGGATTAGATATTGTAACTTTAAACGATTTAAATATTGAAATAGATGTTGATGAAACAGGTAAAAATCCTATTGAAAATGCTATTATAAAGGCTACTGAATATAATAAGTTGAGTAATATCCCAACAATTGCTTTAGATGAAGGATTATTTTTGGATGGTGTACCAGATGAAATACAACCAGGTACTCACGTAAGAAGAGTAAATGGAAGAAGATTAGATGATAATGAAATGATAGATTATTATACTTCTTTAGTAAATCAATATGGTGTAAATGGAAAATTACGAGGTTATTTTCTAAAGGGTGTAGCTATTGTTAATGGTAATGATATTTTTACTTTTGAATATAAGGCAAATCGCGAATTTACTAATAAAAAAAGTGAAATAATAGATGAAGGATACCCTTTGGCTTCCATTCAAATAATAGAGTCAGTTGGTAAGTTTAAATCTGAATTAACTGAAGAAGAAGAAAAAAATACTATGGATGTAGAACAAAAAGATATTTTTGATTTTATATTAAATACAATAACTTCAATGAAACAAGATAAAAAACTAACAAAGGAGTGTATATGACTTTAAGTGATTTAACTAAAGAGTATGATAAATTACAGAAAAAATATGGGGCTAAAGAATTAGATTCTATCTATAATGGTGGATGTGATAAAAGCCCTGATATTTGCTTTGTATTTATGAATCCAACAGGAAGAAATATTGCATCTTCCAAGAATTGGAAAGGATTAAAATCTCCTTGGATAGGAACTAAAAATATTTGGAATTTATTTTATGAACTTGGAATGCTTGATGAAGATATATATAATAAAATTAAAAATATTAAAGGTTTCGATTGGACTGAGGAGTTTGCAAGTACTGTATATGAAAATGTAAAAAAACATAAGTATTTTATAACTAATTTAGGAAAGTGTACGCAAATAGATGCAAGACCATTACCAGATAGTGTTTACAAAGAATATCTACATTTATTAGAAAAAGAAATTGAGATTATTAATCCAAAAGTAATTGTATTGTTTGGTAATCAAGTTAGTTCGATTGTACTAAATGAAAAAATATCTGTCTCTCAATGTAGGAAAAAACAATTTGAAAAAAATATTAATAACAAAAAGTATAAATGTTATTCAGTTTTTTATCCAGTAGGAAACGGAAGATTTAATATAGGAAAATCCATAGAAGACATATTATATATAAAGAATAGTTTATATGATAAGGTAACTGATTAAAAATATATAATATTTATTACACACACATAATGATTATACCAATTTACAAAATAAAACTACTTTCAATTTAATTTTGAGAGTAGTTTTTTTGTTATCTCGAAAAGTTCGAATATCAATCAAATCTGGTGCGATAGTTAAGATAGTTCGAAACCATCACAACAAATAAATAAACAATTTAATTCTATAACCATTATACCATGCCTTTTTCTAATTCTATAAACTATTTTTATAAAAATGAAAAAGACCTAGAGCTTCTAAAGTTTCCTAGGTACATCTCGACAAATAATATACACTATTTATTGATAAAATGCGATACTTTTGAATAAATTTTATTTAATTATTCTATTATACAATTCTAAAATTTTTATTCTTGCATCTAATTGTTGTAAACATTCTTTGTTTTTAGTCAACGTTTTAAGATTACTCTTAGTTGATTTCTTTAAACCTTTATTTCTATTGTATTCTCCTAACAATTTAAATACTATTTTAATATCTTTAGCATTTATTTTTTTGATTTTTGTTTTACATCTAACGTATTTATCAAAGTACTTTTACCAGAACCATAATCAGCAATCAAGCCAATAAACTTTGCACCATTACTTATTGC
>CAKPAQ010000145.1 GCA_934133015.1 uncultured Bacilli bacterium
AAGAGATGAATTATTATATGGTGATTATGTCTTAACAACTAGTGAACTTGCCTTATTTTTACGCGAAGAAAATATAGATTTTAAAAATCTAGTAGATACTAATTTTGATCCTATTTTTAGTCATGGTAGTGGAGCTGGTGTTATTTTTGGTAATAGCGGTGGTGTTACTGAAGCTGTTATTAGAACTTTGTATTATTTTTTGACTGGTAATAACTTAAGTGATAAATATTTAAATTATAGTCCAGTTAGAGGCTTTAATAATCTTAAAGAAACTATTATTAAAATAAATAATTTTGAAATTAGAGTATTGGTAATATTTGGTCTTAATAATTTTGAAAAAGTTATTGATAAAATTGGTAATTATCATTTTATTGAGGTAATGAATTGTAAAGGTGGCTGTATTGGTGGTGGAGGACAACCATTAATTCCTATAGCGAAACAAGAAGAAATATATAAAAAAAGGATACAATGTTTGTATAATTGCGATATAATAGATAATGTTAGAAGTTCATATCAAAATCCGGATATCAGACAAATATATCAGAAATATCTAGGTAGACCACTTAGTAAAATTAGTATGGAACTTTTACATACTACATTTAGTGATAAGAGTAGTCTTTTGAAGAATTCTAATGAAAATAAATTAAGAAAAGAGGTATAACATGAATTACGAAGATTTAAAAGGAACTAAAACTGAACAAAATTTAATGACAGCTTTTGCTGGAGAAAGTCAAGCTAGAAATAAATATACTTACTATGCTTCTAAAGCTAAGAAGGATGGTTATGAACAAATTGCAGCTATATTTGAAGAAACTGCAAATAATGAAAAAGAACATGCTAAACTTTGGTTTAAATATTTACATAATGGTAATATACCATCTACTATTGATAATTTAAAAGATGCCGCAAATGGTGAAAATTATGAATGGACTGATATGTATGCTAATTTTGCAAAAGTTGCGAAAGATGAAGGTTTTGAAGAATTAGCTTTCTTATTTGAAGCAGTAGGGAAAATTGAAAAAGAACATGAAGAAAGATACTTAACATTACTTAAAAATATTGAAGATGAAACAATATTTGAAAAAGCAGAAAATAAAATTTGGATTTGCCGTAATTGTGGACACGTTTATGTTGGAACAAAAGCTTTAGATGTTTGTCCAGTTTGTAAGCATCCAAAAAGTTTTATGGAAGTAAAAGCTGATAATTATAAATAGGAAGATGATACTTCCTTTTTCTTTTTAAATGCCAAAATATATAGCCTTGAGTGAGTCTAATTTGCATAAAATATAGAGATGTGGTATAATTAAGGTGTTCGAAAGAGAGGAATTATGAAAAAAATTTATAATTGTGCTTTCAGAATAGTATGTGTTTATATATTTATTCTTACTATTTTTTCAATTACTACTATTGATTTTACAGTTAGTAAGAGTGATGCTGAAATAGAAAATTTAAATGGTTCTAAGCAATTAGAAAGTTACATTATTACAGGTATTACTAATGTTGATAATATTTCTAATAATATTAATGAAGTGAATGATTCTAATAATGAATCTGAGTTTATTAGTGTTCCTGAAAATGAAAAAGTAAATATAGAAACAACAACTGATGTAGTTACTGATACAAAACAAGAGATAAAAAGTACATATACTTATGTACCTACTATAGACACATCGGCTTACCAGATTTTAGATACAATATCTGGTAGTTTGAGCCATTATGGTCATGACTGTTATGGTTGTACAGGTGGTATGACATCTTCTGGTTATGATATTAGTGATGGTAGAATCTATTATACAGATCCCACATTTGGTAGCGTTAGAATTGTAGCAGCAGGTTATGAATATGCTGAAGGTACTATTCTAAGACTTACTAATGTAGAATCTACTCCAATAATCGCTATTGTCCTTGATCGTGGTGGGGCAATTGGTATAGGTAAAAAGTTTACCTTAGATTTATTGACTGAAAGTAATCAAAAAGCATACGAGTTAGGTACTCGTTATAATGTTCAAATAGAAAAGTTAAGAAATGGTTATTAATCTTAACTTTTTCTTTTGCTTTTATATTAATAATGATATAATAGCTGTAGAAATATTAAAAAAGGTTATGGTGATTTAGGTGAAAAAGCAATTGTTTAAACATCAGGTATTTATCACAGGTATTTTTGTAATGATAGTAGTTATTTCTACAATTGGTGGAAGTTATGCTTGGTTTAATTCTCAAATGATGAACGATGAATATAATGCTTTTAAAGAAGATGACTTTGAAATAAGTTATGTTGCTTCTGAAAATGGTTATGGTAATGTTTTATCTTTAGTTAATCAGAAAGGTATTTCAAATAGTGAAGGAGAAAAACTTGCTCCATATCGTTTTAATGTTACTAATTTAGGAACAACTGAAAAAAACTTTAGTTTAAAAATAAATGTCGATCAAAGTATTGTTGAAGAGGATGATTGCTTTG
>CAKPAQ010000146.1 GCA_934133015.1 uncultured Bacilli bacterium
TTTTAGTTGCTGGACTATTAGTTTTAAACTCATGATTTTCAAAGCCATAACAAGCACCAATTATTAATAGAAACATTGTTATAAAACCAAAACGATATGGGAAAAAGACATAAGAACCAAAGTGTAATAACTTATTAACTGGTTCAACGATAACAGGAATTAATAATATTAATAACGATGGAATATAAAACTTAAGAAATTGCTTATTTTTAGAGTAATTCTTTATCAATAAGAATATACCTGCATACATTAATCCGCCAAACATAAACATAGCAATTTTATCAGTAATAGGTCCTAACCCAGAATTTAATAAAGTTGAAAGATTAAAACCTAGCCTTGATGACACTGATATTTGTAAATAAGCTGGTACTATCACAAAACAAGCAAGTAACAAACTAATAATTGTAGATATTCCTAAAGAAAAGATAGCTTTTTTTCTTGATAATTTATCTTTATATACAAGCAAATATATAAGTGATATTAAAAAGATAAAAATAATTGTCATTAATGAAACATAAAAACTAGTAATTAATGAAATAGTTAGAAAAGTAATATAAAAAGTAGGTCTTTCAAGATCAAGTACCTTTTTGAGTCCAATAGTAACAAGTGGTAATAAATACATGGCATCAATCCAAGGAGTTATTTGATACATTATTAAACTATAACCACTAAAGGCATAAATAACTGCTAAAAAAATACTTAACCAACAAGATATTTTTTTAAAGTATGTTTGAATAAAATATAAACATGTAAGACTACATAATAATACTTTTATAGCTATTAATATTGATACTGCTAAATATATATCTTCACGTGGAAATAGTAAAAGAACAAAACTAACTGGGCTTAAAATATAATAAGCTAAAACACCAATAAAATTTACTCCTCCACTAGTTGAAAAATTAACAAGCAATGACGAATTACCAATAATTGAATCATAAAAATGATAATAAAATGCCGTTATTTGATCATGCATATCTCCCCAGATTAATGAATTCTTGCCAAAAGGAAATATACCTTTTGTAATAAATAATACTAGAAAAATAGCTACTACTATCAAACTAGTATAAATATACGCTTTTTTCTTCTTCATAATATACCTCTATTTAATCTTACTTAAATTTTTTAAGAATGATTTACTTTTTAAATATAATCCCGAATATCGATCATAATACAAATCTATAAATTCGTTTATCTCTTTTTTTACATCATCATGTATTTCTAATTTAGTTACTTTACTAATATCAACATAATAAAACATACGAATCAATTTGATTGTTTTATCGCTATATATCTTCTCATTACGATAACAATCCTGACATATATATCCACCTGCTGTTGGATCAATCGTTACAATTTTATTTTTACTTCCACAAATACTACAACTATCTATTACTGGTCTTATTCCTAAAAAATCAAGCATTTTAAGTTCAAAAATGTTAGTTAATATAGTATAGTCATAACCATCATTTATTTTGATTAAGGTATCAATCAATATTCTAAAATAGCCATTAGTATCACTATGTTTGGCTACTTGTTCCACTAAATCAAGGATATAAGTCGCATAACTAATTTTATCAATATCCATCATAATTTTACTAAAAGAGTTTAATGTATCTACACCTACTAAAGTAGAAATTCCAGTTGATTTATAATATATATGAAAAAAACCATAACTGAAAATAGCGCTAACGCCTCTTAATTTACTTTTTAAGTTACGACATCCTTTAGACATAACACTAATAATTCCATAGTCATCAGTCAAAACTCTAAGTATTTTACTAGATTCACTATAGTTAGTTTCCCCAACCACAATTCCTTCTACTTTGATAACTTCCAAAATATCACTTCTTCTCTTTAATTCTTTGAGATAAAATATAATAATTTATATTACCAGTTTTTTTAAATAAATCCCATAGTATTTCTTTCATTTTTATCACCTATTAATATAATGACAAAAATTTAACTATCTAATTCACTCAAACCTAATTCTTTTAAATATTTTTCTCTATCACGCCAATTATCAATAGTTTTAACATAAGTTTCTAAATAAACTGTTTTTCCAAAATACTCTTCTAAATCTTTCCTAGCATCTATTCCAATATCTTTAATCATTTGCCCATTTTTACCAATTATAATTTTTTTCAAACTATCTCTATCTACTACTATTAATACTTGAATATGAATTTTGTCTTTATCATAATCTATTTTTTCTACGTAACAAGTAACAGAATGTGGAACTTCATCATGAGTTTTACGTAATACTTTTTCCCTAACAATCTCACTAACATAAAAATTAGTAGAAATATTAGTAAAAGTATCATCTTCAAATATTTTTCCTTCGTTTGGTAAATAATCTTTAATTGTCTTAATTAAACTATCAATATTATCATTTTTTAAAGCTGATATAGGAAATATTTCTTTAAAATCATATAGATCTTTATAT
>CAKPAQ010000147.1 GCA_934133015.1 uncultured Bacilli bacterium
TAATAAAGCTATGTTAGAATTGTTATATGGAACGGGATTAAGAATAAGTGAACTTATCTCATTGACTTTAAATGATATCGATATTAGTAATTGTACTTTGCGTTGTATGGGAAAAGGTAGCAAAGAAAGAATTATTCCTATTAATGAGTATATCATTGAGTATTTAGAAAAGTATTTATTTAATCGTTCTAAATTGGAAAAAAAGGATAAGTATAGAGAAATATTTTTAAATAACCATGGTAAACCTATTACTAGGCAAGGATTTTTTAAAATATTAAAGAAATTATTAGCAGAGAAAGGATTAAATACTAATGTTTCTCCCCATACTTTGAGACATAGTTTTGCGACTCATTTGCTTGAAAATGGAGCTGATTTAAGAATGATTCAAGAAATGCTTGGACATAGTGATATATCAACAACACGTATATATACACACATTTCTAATCAAAAAGTTGCTAATGATTATAAAGAATATCATCCAAGAAAAGAGGAGGAATAGCGATGAAGTTTAAACGTATATTTTTAGTTATATTAGATTCTTTAGGAGTAGGGGAAGCATTAGATGCTAACAATTATAATGATTGTGGAGCTAATACTTTGGGTCATATTAAGGCCAATTATGATTTATTTGTACCAAATTTACAAAAACTTGGCTTTTTAAATACACTTAATATGGATGAAAATGATAATGTAGAAGCTTACTATACTATAGCTAGACCAACTAATCCAGGTAAAGATACTTTAACCGGACATTATGAGTTATTAGGTGTTAGAAATTTAGTTCCATTCAAAAACTTTAGTGAAAATGGGTTACCTAGAGATTTATTGGAAAGTATTGAACTTGCTACAAGACGTAGAGTAATTGGTAATAGAAATGCTGATGGTCTTGAAATAATAAATGAATTAGGTGAACGTCATATGGAATATGGTGCTTTAATTTTATATACCTCTAATGGTTCTAATTTATGTGTGGCGGCTCATGAAGATGTTATTCCAGTTGCTAAATTATATGAATATGCTGAAAAAATAAGAAAAATAACTCAATCAGAGGAGTTTAAAGTTGGAAGAGTAATTGCTAGAGTATTTACTGGGACACCTGGTAAGTTTAAATTTACTAATGAAAGACGTGATTTTTCGGTAAAACCACCAACAAAAAGTGTTTTAAATATATTAAGTGAAAATGCATATGCGGTTATTTCTATTGGAAAAGTATCAGATGTCTTTGATGGTGAAGGAATAACTAAAAAAATAAAAGCTAGAGATAATCAAGAAGCTATAAATAAGTTAACTGATATAATGAGTAAGAATTTTACTGGTTTATGTGTTGCTAATCTTAGTGATTTTGATTCAATGTATGGTCATAATCGTGATTTAGATGGCTATGCTAAGGCAATAGAAGAACTTGATGTAGAAATACCTATGATATTAAATAAACTTGATATGGATGATTTATTAATAATTACAGCTGATCATGGTTGTGATCCTAGTTTTCCAGGTACGTTTCATACACGTGAAAATGTACCAGTTATAGTTTATGGTAGAAATTTAAAATATCCTAAAAAGTTAGATATATTAGATTCAATGGCTGATATTGGTGCAACTATAACTGCTAATTTTGATTTAAATAAACCATTAATTGGTAGTAGTTTTTTAGACAAATTAAAATAAAAGGATTTTTTCCTTTTATTTTTAAAATAGGCTAGGGGAGTGTAGCATAATATTATTTTATGTTATTACTCTTTTTCTTTGTTACAACATTTAAAACTCTTACATGCTGTTTCATCTTTTTTAGATGGATCACAACAACATGAACCAACTTCAATTTCTTTTAATGTACAGCAATTATCATCACAATCTTGGTATTCACATGATTCTACTGAACATTTTATTACTTGTTTATCTTTGTCTTTTTTCATATTTTAACCTCCACTATTATGTTTTACAAAATAATAATAAATATACTAGATTTTTAATTATTTTATTCTTTTCTAAAACGATTCGAGATATAATTAGATGGACAATTATACACCTCGATTTGAAATATGCAGCTTCCCTATTATTTATTTTATTTATAAATGGGGAAGCTTATAGGTAATTAGGGAGAATTTTAGATGTTAATCAATATAATAATTATAATTAATGATTAATAATCAAATTAAATAAATGTTAATTAATAAATAATATTATATAATATCTGTGATTGTTGATTGTGTTTGATTTAAGTATTAATATAGTATTTTAAATAAATTTAATTAAAGTTTGATATTAAGATGATATTATGTATAATTATATTAGTATTATAATATATAATTAATTTAGTTATTCGATTTATCATATGTAGAAGTTAACATAATATAAATTATACGAAGTTGTAAAATGTAGATAAAATAAG
>CAKPAQ010000148.1 GCA_934133015.1 uncultured Bacilli bacterium
TGATGGATATGGAGAAACTATTCTTCCTTATGGTAAATACTTAGTTAAACAAATATCTACTTTGGAAAATTATAATAAAATTGATGACTTTTCTATTTTTATAGGAGAAGAGAAAGAATATCATTACAACTTATTAAATAAAGAAAAAGGATCATCACTTATTATTTATAAAAAAGATAAAGAAACTAAATTACCGATTAGACTTTCAAATACTAAATTCATGATTAAAAATAAAACTAATAATAATTATGTTAGTAATGACAATCAGAATGTTTTTGAAACAGTTGATGGTAAATTGGTTTTACCATTTAAATTAGGAATAGGACAATATGAATTAATAGAAGTTGAAGCACCAATTGGTTATAAAAAGAATGATGTGCCTTATGAATTTTCTGTTACTGATAATGACGATAATAAAACTATTGTAATAGATATTTACAATGATAAAGATTATCAAAGAATTCAATTATTAAAAGTAGGAGAAACAATTGATGGTACTAATAATATACCACTTTCCAATGTTTGGTTTTCTCTATACGCATCAGAGGATGTTGTATCAGGTGATGGTAAAATTCATTATCATAAAGGTGATTTGATTGAAAAAAATAAAACAGATGAAAATGGTTATATTACTTTTAATAATTTATTATATGGTAACTATTATATATTAGAAAATACTACCTTAGATTCATATATTATTGATACTAATAAATATTATATTAATATTAATCAAAGTAAAACTTATCATATTGATAAAATTAATTATTTAAAAAGGGGTAATTTAATTATAAAAAAAATAGATGGTGTAAGTAAGAGAAAAATTCCTAATGTTTTGTATGAATTATATGATATTAATAGTAAATTACTTATGAAAATAAAAACGGATTTAGATGGTGAAATATATATACCTAATTTAGTACTTGGTACATATTACTTAAAAGAAGTTTATGCACCATATCCATATATTATTGATAATAGTATTAAAAAAATAGATATTACAACAACAGATTCTATTTTAAAAATAACTTTAGAAAATGATAAAGTAATAGAAGAAGATGTTCCTAATACTTCAATAGATACAAATTCCTCTTTCTTATCAGTTTATCTTATAGGTATAGCTATATTATTTTTGATATTATACATACTTTACTAAAATTATAAACTATTTTATAATAGTACTAGGTGAAAGCATGAAAAAAGTAAGTATTTTAGCTCTACATTTAGGTTATGGTGGGATTGAAAAATGTATTACTAACTTAGCTAATTTAATTAGTGATAACTATGAAGTTGAAATAATTAGTACTTATAAGTTGGCAGATGAACCAGTTTATTCTTTAAATAAAAATATAAAAGTTACTTATTTAATAGATAAATATAAGCCTAATAGAGAAGAGTGGAAACAATCTATAAAAAAATTAAAACCAATTACCTTTATAAAAGAAACATATAAAGCTTTACTTGTTTTGTTTCTAAGAAGAAGAAAAACAATACAGGCTATAAAAAAATGTGATAGTGATATTATTATATCTACTAGAGTTTTATTTAATAATTGGTTAGGAGAATATTCTAATAATAAAACATATAAAATTGGTTGGGAACATAATCATCACCATCAAGATGTTAACTATATAAAAAAAGTAGTTAATTCAACTAGAAAATTGGATAAATTAGTATTAGTTTCTGATTCATTAAGAAGTTTTTATAAGAAAGAATTAAAAGAAAAAAATTATAAATGTAAATGTGTATATATTCCTAATATGTTAGATAGTGTACCTGATAAAGTATCTAAACTTGATAAAAAGAATTTGATATCTGTTGGTAGATTATCACGTGAAAAAGGTTTTACTGATTTAATAGAAGTCTTTAAACTTATACATGAAGAAAGACCTGATTGGCATTTAGATATAGTTGGTGATGGTAGTGAAAAAAATAAAATTGTAGATATGATATATTTAAATAAACTTACTGATTATGTAACTATGCATGGCTATTTAAAAAAAGATAAAATTGATAAATTGCTTGATAATTCCGCTATTTATTTAATGACATCCTATACAGAATCATTTGGGATTGTTTTGATAGAAGCCATGTCTCATGGAGTACCATGTGTTGCCTTTTCATCAGCAGAAGGAGCTAATGATTTGATAACTAATGGTAAAAATGGTTATTTAGTTGATAATCGTGATCATAAAGAAATGGCTAAACAAGTAATTAAACTTATAGATGATATTAATTTGAGAAAAGAACTAGGTAAAGAAGGTAGAGTAACTAGTTTAAACTATACTTCTGAAAAAGTTAAAGATAGTTGGGATAAACTGCTTAAGAAAAGAGGTTAATATGAAAAAAATATTATTTATTTCTAGTACTGGTG
>CAKPAQ010000149.1 GCA_934133015.1 uncultured Bacilli bacterium
TTATGTATTCTAAATAAAAGGTTAGGTATTCAGGTAAAAATATGGTAAAATAAAATCATTAAAGAGATATTTTATATAGTAATAGTAAGGAGTATAAGACAATATGAATAATAGGAACATAGCCGTTGTAGTTAATAATGATAATGAAGGTGTAAGTGTTATAGAAACAATAAATGCAATAAAGAATGCCGGATTTAAAAATGTTTTTATACAATGGTACAATAAAGATTGGAATCCTACACAGGAAGAGCAATTAAAATTAATTAGGGAAAAAGGTTTAAATGTTATATTTGCACATTTAGGATATCAAAATATAAATAACTTATGGCTAGATGATGATATTGGTGATGAGTTAGTTGATAGATATAAAAATGATATAAAAATTTGTAAAGATAATGATATTCCAATGGTTGTTATGCATTTAACAAGTAAGAGTGAAGCTCCACAATATAATGAAAAAGGCTTGAAAAGATTGCAGGAAATAGTAGATTATGCTGAATCTTTGAATATAAAAGTTGCTTTTGAAAATACAAAGATAAAAGGTTATTTAGATTATGTTATAAAAAATATTGGTAATAAAAATGTTGGTATATGTTTTGATTCAGGACATTATCATGCTCATTTTAATGATGAATTAAATTTTTCTAATTTTAAAAATAGAATATTTGCAGTACATTTTCATGATAATGATAAAAGTGATGATTTACATCTTCTACCATTTGATGGAACTTTAGATTGGGAAAATGTTATAAAAAATCTAAAAGAGTGTAATTATAATGGACCAATAACAATGGAACTTTGTTATCAATATAAATATTTTAAAATGGGTATAGATGAATTTTACAAAAAGTCTTATGAAATTGGAATTAAATTAAAAGAAATGTTTGAAAAAGATAAATAAAAATTTATGTGATTAATAAAGGAGGCTAAGTGGATACAGTAAAGATTAATAATCAACTATTACAGGAATTAATTCAGAAATATAAATTATCTAAAAATGAACATGATATGGTTTTAGATTTTTTAAATAAAAAATTATTTTTAAATAGTGTTACTGAGAGTAATCCATCTATTATGTTTGTTGTAGGTCAATCTGGTTGTGGAAAACGACTTATATAAATAGTGAAAATTTATCTCATTATGTAATTATAAATTCTGATGATTATAGGTATTTAAGTAAGTATTCAGATGAAATATTGAATAAATATCCAACAAATTATGCAAAACTAACAAATTATGATGCTCATTTATGGGGTGATGAATTATTTTATTATGCAATGCAGAATAGATACTCAGTTTTGAGAGAAAAAGCTCCAGTTGATACTAGTTTATTAAAGTTAATAGAAACGATCCCTAGTGAATATGATGTTGTTTTAAATGTTGTAGTGGCGGGAAATTTATCAAGTTTACTTGCTACAAGGGAAAGATATGAAAAAGAAATATTAGAAAATAGTAATGCAAAATTATCAAATATTGAATCACATAATAAGTGTTATAATTTATTACCTGATTTTATATTAGGATGTATTTTTTTAGATGTAAAAGTAAATTATATTGTACTAGTTGATGATAAATATGAAGTTATACCAGTTAGTGATAATTATTTAGAACTATTACAAGAATTACAAGAACAAAGCAATGAACGTGCTTGCCTTACTTATAAAAAAAGAATGGATAGTATTAAAAAAAGTATGATAAATAGAAATGCACCTCAAAGACAATTTGATGAATTAAATAAAATAGAGAGTGTTTACTGTGATATGACTAGTCATCATAAAGAAACAAAAAAATAATAATATGGCACATTAATTAATAATTTATAGAAAGTGTTGTGATTATAGATGAAAAATGAAAAACAAATTGAAAATCTTTATAATTTCTTGATTGAGGCAAAAAAGCAAACTTATGCAAATGAGAATATTAAAAAATGTGTTTCTACAAGGAAAGGATCTTACGATTATGAATATAGTTCTAACAATATGATATATCATGATACTTATTTTGGTGGTACTAGTTTTATGGGAGAAGAAGTAGTATATTTATCAGATGATACTCCAATTTGGGGAATGAATTATTATGGTATAACATTAGATAGTTCTTTAAGTGAAGAAGTAGTAGATAAAGCATTAAGACCAGCTCTAATGAAGGTTGGAAAAGATGATATACTTCCAGTTAGAGGACCAAAAGAATATATAAATGGAGAGTATAAATATGTATTTAATGTTAGTGGTAATTTAGAAAACTTTGAAGGTGAAGAAACTATATACAAGGATAATAATAAAGTTTATGTATTAAAATGCAATGGTGTAACAATAAAAGGATGATTATATATATTATATTTATTGTGGT
>CAKPAQ010000150.1 GCA_934133015.1 uncultured Bacilli bacterium
TTTCTACACCATGGACACTCAGGAAAACCAAAATAAATAATTCCCGTACCATTTTCTAATATTTTAAATATTTCATCATATGATGAGTACTTTATAATATTTTTACCCTTAATATTAACAGATAAATAAGTCTTACCCATATCTGTTTTCTTATTATTGTATTGTTCATACTCTAATTTAAATTTATTATTATTTTTAGTTATTTTGTTATTGATTTTATCTTCAAAATGAAAATACATACTACCAATTGATAAAATTACTAGAATAGTTGTCATTATTACCATTACTACTGATACCATTCTTCTTGTTTTATCAGCTTTAGTTTCTTCAATTTTAGCTTCATATATAACTTCATTTTTTTTCTTTTTCACAATATCTTTCTTTGACATAATACCTCCATATGATTTAATTTTATCTTAATTATCAATTAATGTCAAAACTATTATTTACTATATTTTTCTATTAAATTAATAAAGAAAGCATCTGTCATACCAGCTATAAAATCTATAACTATTCGCTTAGGATTTTCTTTTAAATATTCACTATTTGAGTAATTTAAATAAGTAGTATATATTTCACTATCAGTATTATTAGTTATAATATCATTTAAATATTTATCAAAAAGTAAATTCATACCCTTATCATAATAAGCAATTCTTTCTTTAGTATTAGCTTTAGAATAGATATATTCATAATTAAATTTCTTTAATTCAAAAATAGCTTTATATACCTTATCACTCATCTTTATATATGGTTTATCAAAACTATTTTCTATTATATCCATAATAATAGTATTAACTATTTCACTATTAGTAATACCTAAAGTATCTTTTATTATATCAGGTATCTCTTTTCTATCAAATACACCTATATTTATCGCATCTTCTATATCTCTACCTATATAACCAATAATATCACTTATTCTAACTACACAACCTTCTAAAGTCATTGGTCTTAATTGCTTTAAGACTTCTTTATCAGTATAACTTGCATTATACTCTTCAAGGAATTCACTCTTTGTCTTAGGTTTAGGTTCATAAATATTACTAACCATTTCCCCATTATGACACATTATTCCATCTAATGTTTGAATAGCTAAATTTAAGCCTTTTTGATTATTTTCTAGAGTCATAAAAGTTCTAACACTTTGAATATTATGATTAAACATCATACCAAGTTCACGTCTAGAAATACTATCTAATATTTTTTCACCAACATGCCCAATAGGAGTATGTCCAATATCATGTCCCAATGCAATTGCTTCTATCAAATCTTCATTTAAATTAAGAGCCCTACCTATTGTTCTAGCTATTTTACTAACTAATTGAACATGAACTATTCTTTTACTAATGTGATCATTATTAGAATAAGAAAAAACTTGGGTTTTATCTAAATACCTTGTATAAGATAATGAATGAATAATTTTATCTATATCATGATAAAAAGATGGTCTAATATCATTAGTATCAGATATAGGATTTATCCTAATCGCATCACCTGATTTACAAGCATAAACACTTAAATATTTTTCTTTATTTAAAAAATTATTTTTTACTACAGTTATATCCAAATAAGTCACCTACTTCTTATTTAATTCTTTTTCTCTTAATTGATTTACCTCTTTATTTTCTAAATATTCATCATATGGTAATCTTCGATCTATAATTCCATGTGGTAATATTTCAATAATTCTATTAGCGACAGTACTTATAAATTGATGATCGTGTGATGCAAATAATAATTCAGAGTCATACTTAATCAAACCATTATTAAGTGATGTAATGCTTTCAAGATCTAAGTGTGCTGTAACATCATCAAGTATTAACATATTACTAGCTTCTAACATACATTTTGACAACATACAACGAGCTTTCTCACCACCTGATAAAATAGGAACTTTTTTAAATACATCTTCTCCAGAGAATAACATTCTACCCAAAAAACCTCTAAGTACTGTTTCATCATCAATTTTATAGTATTGACCAATCCATTCCATAATAGAAATATCTTTAGTAAAATATTCTGAATTATCTTGTGGAAAATAACTTTTAGTTACAGTCTTACCCCAAATAACTTCTCCTGAATCAAATTTTTCTTCACCCATTAAAATCTTAAATAAAGTGGTTTTAGCTATATCGTTATTACCAACGAACGCTATCTTATCTCCTTTTAATACTGTAAAAGAAACTTTATCTAAAATTCTTTTACCATCTACTGTCTTACAAAGATTTTTAACAGTTAATATTTCTTTACCAGATGGTTTTTCAGGTTTAAAGTCAATATATGGATATTTTCTAGAAGATGGAACTATCTCGTCCAATTCTATTTTTTCTAACATCTTCTTACGA
>CAKPAQ010000151.1 GCA_934133015.1 uncultured Bacilli bacterium
CCTTTATATTCCAAAAAATATTTTACTTATAATTTCTCTATCAGGATACTTAAATCTATTAATATCCTCGATTAATTCATTTCTATTAAATGTTAAATATTTCTTATTTACACTAATATCATCATTAATGTCAACTACTGTATAAAATGTTTTATCATCTTTTACACAACCACTACTTCCAATACAAATTATTTTCTTGTTATTTTCCACTATTTCAAAAGCTTTATGTTCATGACCAATAAACAAATAGTCAAATTGCATATTTTTGCAATATTCCTCAACATCGCTTATATTTCTTATAGAAATTCTCTTAAATGGGAAATCATCTTCTTGTGTATTTTCATTTATCATATAATGCTGAAATGCAATTTTCTTTCCGTTTAGTTCTATAACCTTTGATAGTGGAAATTTAATTTCATCCTTAGAAATTAAATCTTTTATACTTTGATGAACCCACTTATGATGATTTATTTCACTTTCCTCTGTAATTAATTTATCGATACTAATTCCATTTTTATAATATAATTCATGGTTTCCTGCAATTATTGTTACTTTGCTATTTAGTAATAATTCTAGACATTCCTTTGATTTTGGTCCAATACCTATTGCATCGCCTAAAAATATTACTTCATTAAATTCGGATTTATTTATATCTTCCATTATAGCTTTAAGTGCCGGATAATTCCCATGTATATCTGTAAAAACTGCTATTTTCATTTATAATTTCATTCCTTCCTTATAGTTCATAAATATATGATACAACTTTATATTTCTTATTTCCTACTTCAAGTTCTAATTTCTTTCCTAATATTCCACCCATTTTTTCATAGAATTTTCTTGAATTGTAATTTTCCTTAAAACATCCTAAATATAATTTCTTCTTTCCTATACTTTTAAAATAATCTAATGTGTATTTAAACAATTGGCTTCCTATTCCCATTCTTTTTAAATCAGGTTTTATATATATTTCTCGAATTTCGCAATCTATTTCTTTATCATCATAAGCAGGTGCATTATAATCATAAAATCTGCAAAATCCTACTACTTCATTTTGGTTTTCAGCAATAAATATATCTTTTAATTTATATGAAAAACTATATTTTTCAATTTGTTCTTTCACAGACATTGCATCTAGATACTCATCATCGATTATTCCTCTATATGCATTTTGCCAACCTGTAGCTTTTATTTTTGCTATTGATTCAATGTCCTTTACTGTAGCTTGTCTGATATTTATATTATCAATCATTATTTGCACCTTCCCCCATTACCTATTAAATTTTCATCATATATGCTATATTTTTCACCTTAAATCCAAATTTTTCATACGCCCTTATAGCATTTTCATTCTCTTGATTTACTGTCAAATATAAGTCTGTACATTCTTTTGATTTTGCTATTTCTTTTACGCTTTCTAATATTTTAGTTCCTATTCCTTTGCCTCTATATTTTTCATCAACACAAATTGCATCAATGTTTAACTGCTTTCTATATCTCATACTAGGATTTTCTTTTTCTTTAATATTAAAAATAACATATCCGACAATTTCATTTTGTAACTTTGCTACATATATTTCTTCATTTTTCACTAAAATTTCAAAATATTCTTTGCTAATTACTTCTTCTACACTTTTATATAAATCAGGTGCCCAATGTACATGCATTTCATGTACTTGTACTGCTAATTTATTCACTCTTTTTAAATCTTCCATACTTGGTATTTCTATTCGTATCTCCATTAAACCATCCATTCCTATTATTTCAATTTTAATTCAATTTAATTTTATAAAAATTATCATTTAAAGTAATAGTCCATTCATCACTTAATTTTCTTTCTTCTATACTAGTTCTATACAACACTCCACCATTTTTTTGAATTGTTCTATTTGAACCATAATTTTTCTCATAACAACCTAAAATTGCTTCTTTCATATTTTTTTCTTTGCATACTCTCAAAGCATATTCAAGCATTTTGGTAGCATAGCCTTTTCTTCTTTCTGATGGTCTTACACCATAACCTATATCTCCATATAATTCTTTTAAATTATCACTTAAATCATATCTGATATTTAATAGCCCTACTAGTCTATCACCATCAAAAGCTAAATATAAGTAATATCTCCCCCATTCATCATCTGCTTTTTCACTATTACGATTTACTTTATTTACCCAATCCTCATATTTCATATTAGTCATTCCTAGACTAGCACTAATACTTCTCTCGTGATTAGAATAATGTTCTATAACATAATCTTTTAATATTTCATAATCATCTAATGTTGGTAATCTATAATTCATAATTCTATCCTCCTTCAAAATTTAATA
>CAKPAQ010000152.1 GCA_934133015.1 uncultured Bacilli bacterium
TTATATCTTAAAGTTAGCTTAATTTAAATATATTAATTAAAATAACATTACATATATTTAATTAGGTGATTTAATGCGAAAAAGATATAAAATAGCGTTACTTATTTTTAGTATTATGATAAGTATTATTATTTTTATCATAGTTATATTAAAACCAAGTAATATTTCTAGAAATAATATTATTACTGAGACTGATAATAATAAAAACTATATTACTTGTATTCATTATCCTAAAACAAATATTGCTTCTGTTGATGAAAAAGTCAAAAAACATATAAATAGTGAACTTAGTTACTTTAAAGAAAAATTTGGTGATAGTGATTACTTAATAGATAGAGATGAATTAAATATTGATTATAAATATGCGGTACTAAATAACCAATATATTAGTTTAAGTCTTACAACATATGTAAATAGTTATAAGTTGCCAAATCCAATTAATAGAATTATTAGTTATTTTTATGATAATAAAAACAATAAGTATTTAAGTTTAGAAGAAATTATTAAAATAGATGATTTATATAATCGTGTTAAGGATATGTTGTTAATTGATTATAAAGATTATTTTATAGAAGATAATTTTAATGAAATATTTAATTTAGATAGATTAAAAGAGTTATATTTTTATGTTGATTATGATTCTTTATACTTATATTTTAATCCTGATGATTTACAATCTGATTATTATGATATTTTGACTATAAAAATACCACTTAATGAAGTTAAAACAAAAATAAAATTATCAAAAACTAATAGCAATAGTAAAAATAAACTTAGTGATATGGTTGTTGATAAAGTAATTGATCCAACAAAAAAAGTAATAGCGTTAACTTTTGATGATGGACCTAGTATCTATACAATTGATATAATAAATACATTAAAAGAAAATGATGTATGCGCAACTTTTTTTATACTTGGTAACAAGGTAAATGATTATGTTGATACATTAAACTTAAGTATTAAATACGGTAATGAAATAGGAAATCATTCTTATAATCATAAGTGGTTAAGTAGATTAACAAGTACTAATTTTAAAAAACAGATAGAAACAACACAAGATATTATTAAGGACAAACTTAATTATACCCCTACTATTTTAAGACCAACTTATGGATCGGTTAATAATAGAATGCGTAAAAATACTAATTTAAAAATTGTTTTATGGAATGTTGATACAAAAGATTGGAAAATTAAAAATATAAATAGAATTATTGAAAAGGCTACTACTAATATTAGAGATGGTGATATTATTTTAATGCATGATGTTTATCAAAGGACTAGTAAAGCATTACCTAAAATAATTACTATTTTAAAGGAACAGGGTTTTCAATTTGTGACAATTAGTGAATTAGAAGAAATTAAACTATTAAGAAAGGAAATTACTTCATAAATGGACAAATTATAGTTTATTTTATATAATTATATTGGTGATAAGATGTTTACTATCAAAGAAAATAAGATTTATGAGTATGAAATTAAAAAATCAAGATTTATTAGCATTTTAATTAAAATAAAGGATAAAAATGAAATTGAGTCGCACTTAGAAGAAATTAGAAAAAAGTATAAGGATGCTACTCACTACTGTTATGGTTATTATTTAGAAAATGATTACCATTTTTCAGATGATGGTGAACCTGGTGGTACAGCAGGACTTCCTATTATTCAGGTGTTAAAAAATAATAATTTGACTAATGTATTATGTGTAGTAATTAGATACTTTGGTGGGATTAAATTAGGATCTGGTGGATTAGTTAGGGCCTATACTAAAGCTGTTGTTGAACTGTTAAAGGAATGTGAAATAGTTCAATTGGTGGATGGATATGTTGTTAAAATTATGACTAGTTATGATAAGGTAAAATCATTAGATAATATTTTAAAAAATAAAATAATAATTAATAAGTGCTTTAATGATAATATATATTATGTAGTAAAAATAGAAAAAGCTGATTTAAGTTTGATAAGTAATTATAATTATGAAATATTATGTGAAGAAAAAATAGAGAAAGTTGAGTGATTAACCTTCTCTATTTTCGTTTAGCCATTTTTCTAATTCGGTTTTAGGCATAAATCCTAATTTTTTTTCTTTCATGTTTCCATCTTTAAAAATGATAAATGTAGGAATACTCATTATTCCATATTGTCTAGCTAGTTCTTCATTTTCATCAACGTTTACTTTTAAGACTTTAACATCTTTAATTTCTTCTGATATTTGATCAACAATAGGATGCATCATTCTACATGGACCGCACCATACTGCATAGAAATCAACTAGAACTAAGC
>CAKPAQ010000153.1 GCA_934133015.1 uncultured Bacilli bacterium
TCATTAGGGTTACCAGTATAATTAGGTTCATCACCATTATAAAGTGGAATAATTGCTCCTCTTTTAGCAAACACTGGATAATCTTCATCTCTAAAAAATGATACATATTCTTTTTTACCAGGAAATTTTTTACCAGTTTTGAAGTCATACCATACACCATCTGGTATATAAAATCTATGAACAGTACGATTCATAAGTAAATCTTTTTTATCAAGAATAGGACAAACTAACAATTCACCAAAATAATATTGATTAACATAATTTTTATCATCATAAACCCAAGGATAATCGTAATAAAAAGGTTTAATAATTGGTACTCCTTTTTTATGATAGATATAGCCATTAGAATAATTATATGGAATCATTCTATGACGAAGTCTCAAATAATCATTAATAACTTCCAAAGTACGAGCATTCCATCTCCACGGTTCTTTTCTATAATATCTACCACGTGGTGCGTGAAATCTTGAAATAGGACTAAAAGTAGCTAATTCAACTGATCTAATGTATAATTCTTCCTCTTCAATACCTCCAAAGTTACCAGCAATATCATTACTTATCCAAGAAACACCAATATTAGCAGCTGATTGATTAAGCTTAGGAATTTTACGCAACATTTCCCATCCAACCATTGTTTTACCAGTATAAGTAATAGGTTGCAAATGAGGAGCAATCATACCAGTTCTAGCTAAAGTCATAGGACGATATGAATAATCATCTTTATTTATACTCAATAGTTGATTATTTATAAACCATAATGGATTTAAACCATTAGTAGTATTATTATAATCATTCCAAAAGAAATCAACTCCAATTTTTCTTAATGGTGAAAGTAAAAATTTATCTATTGCTGATAATAATACTGGATTAAGTGGATCAAAGGCAATAATTTTATTATCTAATACTTTAAAATATTCACTAATTTCTGGATAATGTTTT
The DNA here is from genome assembly GCA_934133015.1 of uncultured Bacilli bacterium. Taxonomy (GTDB): domain Bacteria; phylum Bacillota_I; class Bacilli_A; order RF39; family UBA660; genus Alloscybalousia. The sequence continues at coordinate 940 of CAKPAQ010000153.1, forward strand.
TCATGTGGATAAACTCCATCACTAGGATCTATATTTAAACCAACATAAATATTTTTACTATGTAAAGTATTTATTAATTCTTCAGGCTCTGGAATTAATTGTTTATTAAAAGTATAGCCAGTAACAAGGTCCTTGCCATCGGCACTCTTATTTATATGCCATCCTTTATCCAATAAAAATACAGATAAAGGTATTTCATTTTTTTCAAAACTATTAACAACAGCTAAAATATCATCAGTAGTATAATCTAAATCACGACTCCACCAATTGCCAAGCGCATATCTAGGAATCATAGGTGGCATACCAGTTAATTTAAAATAATCATTTAAGGCTAATTGGAAGTCATTACCATACATAAATAGATAAATATCTATACCATGTTCACTTCTTTTTAATAATTGATTTTTTTCATTATAAATATAACTATCACTATCATCTATACTACTAAAACCATCAATTGAAAATAAACCATTTCGTTCTTTTAAATCTTCTTCGCTGCCATCAAAACCTACTAACAATCCTTTATAATTTCTAACTTCAGGATGTTTATAGTACCAAGATTTTTCAGTGCCATTTAAATCTATTTTTAAATTAGCACTAGGTATTAATTTACCACCATCAAAGTTTTTCCCTTTAGTATATGATAAAGTAAAATATTTTGTTTTAATAACTAAATATTTTTCATCTTCTTTTATTTCAAATTCTGGTTTAGGAAAATTACGAAAAGATACTAACTGGGTTTTATTATCATAAAAAATACCATTAGGATTATATTCTAAACGTAAAAGTCTTTCTGTTAAAACTGTTATACGATAATTATTACCTAAAAATATTGTTTCTTGATTAGCCAACAAATTAGGATCAATTGTAACTTCAGTATTAATCATATTATTATCCATCATATCATCCCTTTATTCTTATAACCTAATAATAGCATAAATACATAAAAAAAAAAATAACCAAAAATTGTTTTTAGTTATTTTAATTAAAAATCATATTTAAATGTCAACTTCCAATTACCTTACCTACGGACAGTTTTTAAAATCATAAAAAAAATAGATAAACACCATTTATCTCCTAAATCATCTAAAAATTGATAAAACAACTCACATATGTTACAATCATTATAACCAAAAAATAGAAAGTAGTGTAAATTGTTTTATGTCTAAATTATATAATACTCAATCTGATATCACAATAGCTTTATGTGATTTTTTTTAAAATGTTTGTCATTTAAGAAAAACTCAACTAAATATCTTACCAGCTATTGTCTTTGGTATGGCTATTTCGAATCTTGTATACCCTACTTCTACT
>CAKPAQ010000154.1 GCA_934133015.1 uncultured Bacilli bacterium
ATAGTATTACTAATAAGTTACTTAATAAAAAAACTAAAACTAAAAAAAAGATAGTATTTTATCATTAAAAGTGCTATAATATAAAACGATTTTCAGGAGGCACTAAAATGAAAAAAATACTTTTGTTTATAAAAGAATATAGTTATTTAATAATAACCTTTATTCTTTTAATATTAAATATATTATTATTTCTATTTACTAGAAATCTTAATGTCCTAACGACTAAGTATTATTTAATAATATTTGGTATCTTAATTTTATTAGAAGTAATCACTATTTTATTTCAAATACCCAAAAATAAAATATTTAACATTATAGGTCATATCATAAGTATTATTTTAATTATTATAAATATATGTGGTATTTACTACGTAAAAGTAACTAATAATTTTTTAGATAAAGCATTTGAAAATGACAATAGACAATATACAAATACTTTCTATGTAGTAACACTAAATAATGATGAAAATACCATTGATAACATTTCTAAAAGTAATATTGGTTACTATGTAGATACACCTAATATTACTCAAGCTATTAAGGAATTAAACTCTAAATATGAATTTAATCCTATAGACTATGATAATATTACTAATATGTTTAATAAATTAGGAACTGATATTAAATACATATTAATTGAAAAAAATATTTATGATTATACTTTTGAAATAGATAAAACTCTAATTAAAGATAATTATAAGATTGTTTATGAATACACATTATCATTTACTGAGGATACAACTTCTACTGAAGAAAAAACCGATGATAATAATACTGAAAAAGATAATATTAATATTTATATTGGTGGTACTGATTTTACTAATCAATTATATGATTTTAATATGATAGTATCTATCAATAAGGAGAGTCATAAAATTTTACTTACTAGTATTCCTAGAGACTACCATATTCCAGTTTATGGAAAAGGTGGTAGAAGTGATAACATGGGTTATCATGGTGCCTGGGGAATAACAACTAGTATGAAATCACTTGAACAATTATTAAATATTAAAATAGATTATTATGTAAAGGTAAGAACTAATAGTCTAGTAGGAGTAGTAGATACTTTGAAAGGTATAGAGTTTTGTTCTGATAAAAGTTTTTATACTACTCATGCAACTATAGTAGACAGTTATAATGATTCTAATGGTAATAAATTATATGTCCAAAAAGGCTGCAAGGTATATAATGGAGTAGAAATATTGACTATTTCTAGGGAAAGATTAGCCTATAGTGGTGGAGATAGACAAAGACAAAAAAATTGTCAAAGTATTTTAATTTCTATTTTTAATAAAGCAACTTCACCAAGTATTATAAAAAATTATCAATCTGTATTAAACTCTATTAGCAGTCTATATACAACTGATATTCCAAAAGAAGTAATTACTGATTATATAAAAGATATATTAGATAATAATACTAAATGGACTTTTAACACGCAAAGTTTAAATGGCTATGATAGTAGTGGTTATGTACATTTAACTAATTATGTTGATTATATAATGATTCCTTATCAATCATCAGTAAATAGTGCAAGTTATAATATAAAGCATAATTAATTAAAGAAGTGGTAAAATGAAAAAGAAAATTATCTACACAATATTATTATTTATTTGGATGCTAGTTATATTTATGTTTTCTAGCCAAAATGGTACAAATAGTCAAAAAACTAGTGATGTAATAACTGATAAAGTAGTAAGTACAATAGAACATGTCAAAAAAGAAAAACTTGATAAAAATGATACTAGTTTAATAGTTAGAAAATTAGCTCATTTTACTGAATATTTTATTTTAGGTATCCTAACTTATTTGACAATTAGTAATTATAATATTAAAAATCCGCTTATATGTAGTATATTAATCTGTATTATGTATGCATCACTTGATGAAGCACATCAAATATTTTCAATAGGTAGATCACCTAAAATATTAGATGTCATTATCGATAGTTGTGGTAGTGTATTAGCTATTTTGATAAAAAGTAATAATTTCCATAAAAAAACAATTATTAATCAGTAATTGTTTTTTTTTGTTGTAAAAACTAATATCTTATAAAATAGATATTTATCTATTTTTTTTCTAATTATTATGTTATCATTATTATAGTAGGATATGGTGATATGTATGAAATTATATTTGATGTTAAAAAATGAATTACTTAGTTATAAATTGGTTGATACAACTGACCAATCTTTACTCATTCCTATAAAATATGATGAAAAAGTTGAATTTCAAATAAC
>CAKPAQ010000155.1 GCA_934133015.1 uncultured Bacilli bacterium
CAATATTAATCCTAAAGATTTACCGACCGTAGGAATTATAGGTCAAATTAAAATGCGCATGGATATGCCAAATGGTAAAACCAGGTTAGCCTTATATGGAATTAGAAGAGTTATAATAACTAATTACCATGAAGAAGATGTAGGCCTAAGTGCTAATTATCAAGAAATAGAAATAAAATCTACCAATCCTAAAGAAGAAATTGCCTGTGCTAGAAAAATAATGAATTTATTAGAAACATATATAGATGACTATTCTTATAATAATAATCTATTAAATAATTTAATAGGGGTAAATAACTTAGATAGAATAACTGATTTAGTTGCGCCAACTCTACCTGTAGATTATTTTCGTAAAGCAAGTTATATAGAAGAAATAGATGCAGTAACCAGAAGCAAAATGATAATAGAAGATATCAACAATGATTTAATGATTCTTGAATTAGAAAAGAAACTTGATGAAAAGTTAAGTACTGAAATAGATAAAAATCAAAAAGAATATGTATTACGCGAAAAAATCAGAATTATTAAAGAAGAACTTGGTGATATCAATGATAAAGATTATGATATTGAAAATATTAGAGAAAAAATAAAAGTTTTAGATTGTCCACCTAAAATAAAAGAAAGGCTTTCAATTGAAGTAAATCATTATGAAGCAAGTAATCCTAATTCTCCTGAAGTAGGCATTATTAGAAACTATATAGATTGGTTACTTGAAATACCATGGAATATTAAAACTGAAGACAACACCAACTTAAATATAGTAAAAGAAAAACTTGATAAATCCCACTACGCCCTTGATATAGTTAAAGATAGAATCTTAGAGTATTTAGCTGTTAAACAAAATACAAATAATTCTAAAAGTCCAATTATCTGTTTAGTAGGTCCACCAGGAGTAGGAAAAACAACTTTAGCCAAAAGTATAGCTGAATCATTAAATAGAAAATGCACTAAAATATCAGTAGGTGGTATTAATGATGAAGCAGAAATAGTAGGTCATCGAAGAACTTATATAGGAGCGGCACCTGGTTTAATCATTCAAGGATTAAAAAAAGCTGGAAGTATTAATCCCGTATTCATTATTGATGAAATTGATAAAATGACTAAAGATATAAAAGGAGATCCAGCATCCGCTTTATTAGAAGTACTAGATCCAGAACAAAATTATAAATTCTGTGATCATTACATTGAAGAAGAAGTAGATTTAAGTCAAGTAATGTTTATCACAACAGCTAACTATTATGATCAAATACCATCAGAATTAATAGATAGACTAGAAATAATAGAGTTATCATCATATACTGAATATGAAAAATTAGATATAGCTAGAAAACATCTTATCCCAACTGAAATAAAAAATCATGGTTTAACAGAAGATAGAGTAAAATTTACAGATGAAGTTATTTTAGAAATAATTCGTAATTACACTAAAGAAGCAGGGGTCAGAGACTTAGAAAGACAAATATCAACTATATTAAGAAAGATAGTAAAAAATGTCATTTTAAATACTGAAACTGAAAATTATATAGTAGATAGTAGTAATTTAGAAAAATATTTAGGTAAAATAAAATACTTATCTAGCGAAAATGATTTATATGAGCGTATTGGAGTAGTAAATGCGTTAGCCTATACTCCATTTGGTGGTGATATTCTTCCAATTGAAGCTGTTAACTTCCCAGGTAAAGGTAATATTTTATTAACTGGAAGTTTAGGAAACGTTATGATAGAATCAGCTAATCTTGCTTATGACTATTTAAAATCAAATTATAAAAAGTACAACATAGATTACAATTTATTCTTAAAAAATGACATTCATATTCATGTTCCAGAAGGAGCAACTCCTAAAGATGGACCAAGTGCTGGTGTAACTATCACTACTACTTTATTATCACTATTAACCAATACCGCTATTCCAACTACAGTAGCTATGACTGGTGAAATGACTTTAAGAGGTAAAGTTCTACCAATAGGTGGTTTAAAAGAAAAAGTAATAGGCGCAAGTAGAAACGGTGTCCATACTATCTTTATTCCAAGATTAAATGAAAAAGATTTAGATGAAATACCAAGTGAAATAAGAAATAATATAAGATTTATATTAGTAGATACTTTTGATGATATAAAGAATGTTCTATTTAAATTAAAAAGAAAACAAGCTATGAAAGATCCAAGAAATATTACTCTTCAACTTGATTAAATAA
>CAKPAQ010000156.1 GCA_934133015.1 uncultured Bacilli bacterium
ATTCCTCCTGGTTCTATTATAATATTTTTTACAAAAAAAACAAAGCTTATTCAGCTTTATTTTCATTGAATCCATATTTTTGATTAAATTTTTCAACACGTCCAGTTTTTGAAGCTCTTGTTTGTTTACCTGTATAGAATGGATGACATTTAGAACATACTTCTACTTGGATATCTTCTTTTGTAGACATTACTTTAAATGTTTCTCCACATGCACATGTAACAGTTGCTTCTTTCATTTCTGGATGAATTCCCTTTTTCATTATTTCACTCCTTCCATCCTAGATATTTGCCTAGGTAATTGAGCTTTTCCTTCGCCATGACTACATTTAAAGCCATAGTAATTAAATGCGAGTTTATTATAACAAATATTATTTGGTTTGTCTACTATCTATTTATCTTTTTTAATACCTCATTAGCAATAGCTCTATAGCCTTCAATATTGGGATGAATGTCTAAAGGATTAGGTAAGTAATCAGAATTACTCTTAAATAACTCATAATTAGAAATATAGATAGCATTATATTTTTTAGCTATTTTACTATATTCACTATCAACATAATTAAACAGATCTTCAATATCTTTCATATTAGTATTAAATAAAAAGGGAATAGGATTATAGTAACCTACTATTATTAATTGCGATTTTGCATATTTTCTAACTTCTTTTATACAATTATCAATATTTGGCATAACATATTTAGCAATATTTTTTAAATTTTTTATATTGGCAACTGATAAATTATTTTTATCCACATAACTTAAAAAGTCATTAGCACCTATACTAATAGTAACTAAGTCAGATTCTCGTAAATCTTTTTTTATTTTATTATTGGTGTCTAGCTGAATTAATATATCTTGCGTTTTATAACCACTTTTTGTATATTCTTTTGTATAATATTTTAATTTTGTCTCTTCTTTAAGTTTATCTGATATAAAATCAGTATAACCATATCCAATTTCACCATATGGGTTTCTTCCTTCAGCTACGGAGTCTCCTAAAGCAATGTAGATTAACTTGTCATTATTAAATAAAGAATATATTGAAAATACACAAACAAAAATAATAGGAAGCGTTAAGGCCAGTTTCTTTAATCTTTTCATAATTCACCTCAAAAAAAGAATAGTACCTAATTTAGTCTATTCTTTTATTATTGGTTTAGAATTATATTTCTAATAATTCTATATCGACACCTACATCAGTTAATTTTTCTATTATATTTTCATAACCTCTTAAAACATGTTCAACATGTCTTATTGTTGTTTCTCCAGTTGCGATTAGGCTAGCAAGTACTAAACAAGCACCAGCTCTTAAATCGGTAGCTTCAACTTCAGTACCTACTAAATCAGTTTTACCATGAACAGTAATACTACGATTATTTATTTCAATATTTGCGCCCATTTTATTTAAATAAGGGACATTTTGAAATCGGTTTTCATAAATAGTTTCTTCAAGAATTGATTCACCGTTACACTGAGTTAATAAAGCTGTTATTGGTTGTTGTAAATCAGTAGCGAACCCTGGATAACCTAATGTTTTAATATTAACAGGTTTTAAATTATCAGTTTTAGAAACAACTACATTATCTAATCCAACTTCTAATTTAACTCCCATTTCTTTTAGTTTTAAAATTAACATTTCTACATGTTCAGGTATTATGTTATCAATTTTTAAATTATCACCCATTAGGGCACCAGCAATAATATAAGTACCTGTTTCAATACGATCAGGTATTACCTCAGTGTAACAACCATTTAATTTTTCTACACCTTGAATTCGTATTTCACTAGTTCCAGCTCCAGTTATTTTAGCTCCCATATTATTTAAAAAAGTAGCAACATTAACTATTTCTGGCTCTTTAGCAGCATTATCAATTATGGTTTCACCCTTAGCTTTAACAGCTACTAACATAGTATTAATAGTAGCTCCAACACTTGGCATATCTAAGTAAACATTGGTACCAACTAACTCTTTGGCATCGATTATATATTTGTTTTCTTCTTCAATTATAGTCGCACCTAAAGCTTTAAATCCTTTCAAAGTTTGATCAATTGGTCTAGCTCCAATAGAACAACCTCCAGGAAAATACATTTCTACATGCTTATATTTTCCAAGAAGTACAGCCATAAAATAATATGAAGCCCTTAACTTTTTAGAAATTGA
>CAKPAQ010000157.1 GCA_934133015.1 uncultured Bacilli bacterium
ACATTTAAATGTTTAAAACCTTTTCAATGCGGTTTGAAACAGGAGCTTCAAACATTTAAGATTCTATCATAAATATGATATAAAATCAATACTTATTTCAAAAAATAAAAGAGATGTAAAAATCTCTTGGTATATAATAATTATTAAATTTCTTCAACAACAAATCCGTTTTCATCAAAAACATATTTTTGATTAGAAGAATTACTAGTTGCATTGGTACTATTATCTTCAACAACAAATCCATTTTCATCAAATTTAAAAATGTCTCTATCATTATTAATAGTTATATTATTATTAGTCTCATAATTTAAATTGAATGGATTATTATTGTTAGTTAAATTTTTGGCATCTGATTCAATTGATGAACCAGTTTCATTTGAATTATCTAATACCACAACTCCATTTTCGTCAAATTTAAATTTGTCTATTTGCTCACTATTATTAGTGTCTAATTCAGCTTTGTTAACGTTTGATGTTGTATTTTCAGATATTACTGTTCCATTTTTATCAAATATGAAAGAATTTGTTTTTACATCATTATTTTCTATAGTTGATGAAATTTCTTTACTTGTATCAGTGTTATTAATCTTTTGATTGAAGTTATTAAATAATTCTGACTCATAACCCATGTAAATAACTTTTTCTATTTCATCATGATTAAATGATATAAAATTATTTTTCAAAAGTAATCCTTCAGGGTAAGAACATCCTATATAATCATAAGTTATTAACTTATCAGTATATTCCGATGAAAAATAACCAATAATCATTATATTATTTTTTTCATTTGCTAATGAGCAAATCGTACCAATAGGCAAATATTTAGATTTCATACTTTCTCCTTTTTATTCTATTTATCTATAATCCAATTTTCTCTTTTTTCAATAGTCATAAGCTGAATACTGCTAGCTTCATCATTTAATTTCAACTCTGCATTTTTGACAAGTTCATTACTTGAGTTTAACCAATCATATAACCCTTGTACTAGTGATTTAGTACTAACAATCTGTTCTCTAGCACTTACCAATAGAGAATTAAACTCTGCGGCATCAAAATTGGAAGCATTATAGCAATTGTCTAATGCCTTTATTGTTGATTCAATAGCTGGTAATATATTATCTTTAACACCATTGTAATTAAAATCTAATTTAGCCATAATATCACCTCATAGCTCTATTCATAACGTTTTTCATTTCAGTAGAGTAATGAGTTAAGAATACAGCAAAATCATTTATATTATTTTTGAATAAATAATAATTTTGTTTATCAATCTTAGTGTTATTTATAAATTTAGTAGCACTAATACCACGCCATTCATGATCTGTATCAGCTATTTTTTCAATTTGTTCAAACATCTCATCAAATAGCTTATTTACTTCTTCTAATTGTTTTACTATATCGTTACTTATTTCTTGTATTTGCTCTGTTTCAATGTGTATTTCTTCCAATTTAAAGCCTCCTATTGCATAAAAGAGGAATATCAATTCCTCTCATGCTCAGTATGGGTTTTGCATATTCTGTTTTTCTAACTCTATACGCTCTAACTCTTTTCTTAGTTCTTCTTCTAATTTACTAATTTTACCTTGCAAATTTCCCTTTAATGCATTAAGTGTATCAATTATAGAATTCATATTTTTAATTGAATCCTCTATTCCACCATTATCAGGTGCTGAACCGTCAATGGAAAAATAGTTGTTTAAACTTAAGGCCGGTTGCATAGTATTCTTAGCATTGTCAGTTAATAAAATTAAATTAGAAACATTTGATACGATATTTTTATATTTAGCTATTTCAGCAGTCAACCAACTAATGCTTGCCATAACAAACTCCTACTAACTTTGACGTGTATATCTAGTTCCTTCAGAGAATGCAGCATTAGAACTATCAACACCAGATGCGATATTTTTAGTACCAGTTTCCCAAGCTGTTCTAACTTCACTTAATTTATCACTAAATGCTATTAATTGACTTTCAAGATTCTTACAATAAGTTTTAACTTTTTCCAAATAATTTTTAACAGAAGCTTGAATATCTTCACTTAAAAATGCAGCATTTGGATCAGCATTGGCTTCAATTGCATCAAGATGATCTTCTAGCCCTTGTAC
>CAKPAQ010000158.1 GCA_934133015.1 uncultured Bacilli bacterium
AAATGGTAGAAATAGTAATTTCTATCATTTTTTTTGCACTATGAAAAACCTAATTTAATAGGCATAGTTAAAATATATAATGTTGTTAATCGTTATATATCATATAAAATAAAAGTAAAAGGTAACCGTATTTTAATAGCAGAATTAAATGCATTATTTAGTAAAAATAATCCAGTCCTAAAAATAGACATTACTCTTTTAATGCCGGATTTATATTTTTTAGTAGCTCCAATTTTAAGCTTTTTGTAACAAGCACTATTTTTAGAATATTCTATTCCTAAAATACTCATCCAAAGATAAGTAAAACATACACAGGTATACATATTTTCAAAAGCTTTCAAATTATTGGTGGTAGTTTTTTCAAGAAAGAAACCATTTGATTTTTCAGCTTTAAATAAAAATTCGATAGCTCCAAAACGATAAGCATAATCTTTTAAAGCTCGTTTAGGATTACCATTGGTTACTAAAATCCAAGGTTCAAAATTATCGCGTTCACTATCAATATTTGATAATTAAGTGGATTTAGTTGGCCCAATAACGATATTAGTTTCAATATTGTTTTTAGTAAAACCAATATTTTCATAACGAGTAGCATGATATTTATAGTGAAATAAATCATTAATATTTTTCCATATTTTATGATCTTCTTTCTTGTCATAAACAAAGCATTTGAAATTTTCCTTTAATCTAAAAACATAAGTATGTCCTTTAGAATTAATGAATGTCATTAGAGAAGTAGAATTAAATCATCTATCACCAAGAAAGATTAAGTCATATTTTTTATCTTTAAATTTATTATCTACAAAATTAATACCTTCTTCAAGCAAAGATTGTTTATAAGCATCAGGGTTGCTTTTACCTTCGAAGCAACGAAACCATAAAGGAATGGCTTGTTTACCAATTCTCATAGTCATCATAAAGACAATAAATTTGTCTCTCATATACATATGATCCATAACGATATGAATTCTTTTATCATCATGACTAAGAGAGTATCTAGAAATAATATCTTTAATACAATCTTCAAGAAAAGTATAATTATCAAATAATTCATTATCAAGAAATCTCCTGATTCTTCTTTCAGTAGAGGTAGGGTATACAAGATTAAAATCATCTTTTAAGACTTTAACGATGTCATTAGTAATACAAGATTCGGAAATAGCCATACCAAAGACAATAGCTGGTAAGATATTTAGTTGAGTTTTTTAGATGTAAGCTTTTTAAAAAAAATCAAACAAAAATGTATAAAGTCTCAGACTATCCTGACTCTTTTTTATTGACTTTTGTCTTATTGTATGATAATATATGCGAAGTTAAAGGGGTAGTGTGACATGCTAAAATATACAAATGTGCCTAGTTACAAAATGACAACATTTTTAATTAGTGATTTAGATAAATTAAAAAAGAAAATTCATTATACTAATTACTCAAGATATGAAAATGCAATCATTAACTTTGTATCAAAAATTAATAAATTACCTTATTGTAAAACTGGAGAAGCTATAAAAGCATTACAAAGTATTGACATAAGAACATTTTGTAATAGACCAGAACTATATATAGATATAGCATCTAAATCCAACCTATCAGAAGAAGAATTTGTTAGACAACTAAACGATCTAAAAACAATTATTAAATGTCAAAATAATGCCTTTTGTGCAAACGCTATATGGCATAATATAACTCCAGGTATGGTTAAACAATATGGGTATAAAAATATTGAAACATGTCTATTAAATTACGGCTATTTTCTATATCAAGAAGATAGTCCCATTATGATTAGTGCGCAATATGACTTCGACAAGTTTTTAAAGAGTGAAGGAATAAAGCAAATTGATCCAAATTTCTATCAAAACCTTCTATCAGAAATAAATAAATCATTAAAAGCAAATTATTACAGATTAGTAAATCAGCTTGCAAGTGCCCAAGATCGAAATATAACTGACTATTTTGCTTCTAGAACTACAAATTATCAAAAAATAAAAACTAATTATAATTATAAAAATGGTGGTGTTTAAAATGAGTGATTATAAAATATTTATTGGTACTTTATTTAAAAATACTATTGATACACCAAATTATAG
>CAKPAQ010000159.1 GCA_934133015.1 uncultured Bacilli bacterium
TACCAGAACAAAATGAAACACCAAGTAAAAAAGAATTACGTCGTATGAAAAAAGAAGAAGCTAGAAAACAAAAAGAGGAAGCAAAAAGACAACGTGAAGAAGAAAAAAGACAAAGGGCAGAGGAACTTAAAAAACAAAGAGAAGAAGAAAGACGATTAAAAGAAGAAAATTTGAATAATCAAGAAAACAATGTAGTTAATGAACAAATTCTAAATTATAATCAAGAAAATAACGCTGTTAATGAACAAGTTCCGACTTATACTCAAGAAGAACTAAACAATAATGGTAAAGAAGAAAGTTTACCTATAGATGGTGGTGGTGAATTTCTAGGTCAAGTTCCTAATACCTCATCATTTAAAGACTTAAATATATTAGATGACGAAGGGTATGTTGAAGTTGATAATAATTATCAAACTAACTTAAAAAATATTTATGCTTGTGGCGATTGTGTAAAAAAAGATTTATATCAAATAATTGTTGCTTCAAGTGAAGGCGCAATAGTAGCTAATAAAATAATAAAGAAGGCTTAACACACATAAGTCTTCCTTTTTACTATTTTTTTATGTTACTACCAAAAATATCACCATAGAATAAATCTCCACAATGCTCCTTTTGAAATTCATAAGCTTGATAGATTTTTACTCTTTCATTAGTAGCTCCTTTTTTAAAAGCTCCAAAGTTTATAAGTCCAGCTAAGAATATATTCATTGTTTGGATATTATCTTTCAGTATTTTATTTTTCATAAACTCATTGTCAGTTTTTATATATTTATAGGAAGTTAAATCATAAAATCTAATCCCATCATCGACACCCATATAATTATAAAATAGATCATTTATCGTAAAACCATTTTCACTTAAAGTAATCAAATCATCTTTAATTTTGGCAAAATCAATTTTACTTTCATCAAGTTCTTCTTCCATTATAACATCTTCAATAGTTCCACAAATCTTATCATCTACAACCAAATTATTAGGTACATTAAAAGTTTCCAATTTTAAATTACATAATTGAATCAAGCCTTCATCGCTAATTCTATCTAATCCAGACTTTCTATTTTCATGAAATATTTTTATAATTTGATCATCAATAAAATAAACATTACCTTCTTTACCACTACCGATAAAATTCTGACTACTTAAACTATTTTTAATATCACTGTAATTTACAAAAGCCATAATATCACCATAATGTCATTATACATTATAAATTTAATTAAAAGTAGACCTTTACTTAAAAAGCTGATAAAATAATTATACATTTACATTTATATGGAGGTGAATTATGTCATTTACCACAAATGTCAAAGACGAAATAGCTAGAATAAATAATACTAAATTGGAAAGTATAGCCGAATTATCAGGTTTCCTACGAAACAATGGTTACTATGATGAAGAAGCGATTAGTCTTATAACTGAAAATGCTACTGTAGCTAAAAGAATATACTCACTTATAAAAGAAATTTATGATGTTACCTGTGAAATAGAGGCAAGACAGGGTAATAATTTTAGTAAGAATAATCTATATTTAATTAATATAGAAGAAAAAATTGATTTCATTTTAAAAGATTTATCAGTTATAGATGTAACCGGTAATTATCAAGAAACTCCAGCTCAATATATAACCGATTCTGAAGAAGAGATAAGGGCATATATTAGGGGTTGCTTCTTAGCTAAAGGCAGTATAAATGATCCTAAAACATCTCGTTATCACTTAGAATTTTTAATAGATGAGAAAACGGAAGCTGAGTTTCTCCAAAAAATATTAAACAGATTCTACTTAAATAGTAAGATTTTAACCAGAGATAAAGGTTATATGGTTTATCTAAAAGAAGCTGAAAAAATAGGCGATTTTTTAAGAATAATAAATGCTAATCAAGCAGTATTATATTATGAAGATATAAGAATATACCGAGATCATAAAAATATGACAAACAGATTAAATAATTGTGAACAAGCTAACATAGATAAAATAATAGAAACTGCTAACAAACAATTAAATGATATTGAATACTTAAAAAAGAATAATACATTAGATTGCTTTAACTTAGGTACTGGACAAGGCTATAGTGTTTTAGAA
>CAKPAQ010000160.1 GCA_934133015.1 uncultured Bacilli bacterium
CCTTATATGTGTATTTTTTATAACGAGATATAATGCCATATATCAACTATTACAACGACTATATTTAATATATAGCTTTATCTCGTTGTAATAGTTACACAGCCGAAGCCCCTATATTTTATTTTACTCCTTAGCTCTTTTTCTCTATTCATTTTTTGTTCTCCTTTTTAATATTCTGCTTATATGATAAGCTCTTTTTCTCAATTTGTCAATTTTATCTTTTGGTATTTAACATAAATTGGGAAAACGAGACGGTTCTCTTTTCGTATTTATTTTTTATGAAATAGCTTAGCTATTGCATTAATTATTTTTTTATACCATTTATCTTCTTTTGCTACAATCATTTCCTTATTGCTACAATCTTTATTTTTCTCAATTTTATTTTCATCATTTTCTGTACTTGGGACATTTTCTTTAAATATGTTGTTTGGATCATATTTTTTTCTTTTTTCCTTTTCAATCTTTTCCTCATTAAATTTATGTATGTCCTCCATTATTGCTTTTTTATTTTTATCTAACAAATATTCCATATTTAAATATGACAGCATTGCTATTGTTTCTCTTTTTAAATTTTGTTTATTTAATGGTTTAGATTCATCATACTTCCAATTGTATTGCTTATCTTTTTTTTCACTTATAGCTTTTCTTGTTTCATATGGTATTTTTATTAAATCCTCATTTTTTAAATACTTAAATATTTCATCTAATTCAACTAAACATTTTTCATATTCCATTATTTTTTTCACATCTCTATCTTTCATTTTTATTTTTGAATAAACTTTTTATTTTTTTCTATTATTTTATGGGCTAAACTTATTTCAGATGTTGTTAATTCATTATCTTTATCTAATTGAGCTATATCTTTCACAGTTATTATTTCTTTATTTTTAGCTTGTTGTGCTTCTATATTTCCATCTCTAAGTTTCTTTTTATCACTTTGAGTTATTCCTTTATTAGAAGCTAGGAAATGGTCCCCTGTTTGTTCTAATTTTGGCAATTCTAGTTTCGTTATTCCTTGATTACTATATAGGAAACCGTACCCTGCGTATGTTAGATTTGGCAATTCTAGTTTCGTTATTCCTTGATTACTATATAGGAAACCGTACCCTGTTTGTTATATTTTTGGCAATTCTAGTTTCGTTATTCCTTGATTACTATATAGGAAATGGCCCCCTGTTTGTTCTAATTTTGGCAATTCTAGTTTCGTTATTCCTTGATTACTATATAGGAAACCGTACCTTGTTTGTTCTAATTTTGGCAATTCTAGTTTCGTTAATCCTTGATTGTGAAATAGGAAACTGTCCCCTGTTTGTTCTAATTTTGGCAATTCTAGTTGCGTTATTCCTCGATTAAAAAATAGGAAATTGTTCCCTGCGTATGTTAGATTTGGCAATTCTAGTTTCGTTATTCCTTCATTACAATATAGGAAATTGTACCCTGTTTGTTCTAATTTTGGCAATTCTAGTTTCGTTATTCCTTCATTACAATATAGGAAATTGTCCCCTGCGTATGTTAGATTTGGCAATTCTAGTTTCGTTATTCCTTTATTTCCAAATAGGAAATTTTCTCTTATATTAGTTATATTCTTATTTTCATATTTCACAATCTGATTATTTTTATCAATTCCAATTAGTACTGGCTCTTCTGCATTTGGTTGGTATATTTTGATTAATCTATTTACATTTTCATCTTCCGATTTGACTACCTCTATTTTTTCTATTCCTTGTAAATCATCAACAAACGAGTCATTTATACACGCTTTTATTACTTTCTCTTTTTTATCTATATAAAAATAATCAACTAATAACCCCTCTTCTGGATTTGCAACACTTATTACTTCTCCTCCTTGTGCGATAACTATATTCCCTGGGCAATAATATTTTCCACATATTTCCATATTATATCTATAATATTTTCCATTATTCGCTACTGTATAACCAGGTATTTCAAATCGTTCTATATTTGTGTTATTTAATTCTAATCCATATTCTTTTTTTAATAATGTCGAAAAACT
Organism: uncultured Bacilli bacterium; assembly: GCA_934133015.1. Taxonomy (GTDB): domain Bacteria; phylum Bacillota_I; class Bacilli_A; order RF39; family UBA660; genus Alloscybalousia. The sequence continues at coordinate 2,015 of CAKPAQ010000160.1, forward strand.
TTTTGTTAATCCTGGAATTATTCTATCTAAATCATTTCCATATGTTGCATCTGGGTTGTTG
>CAKPAQ010000161.1 GCA_934133015.1 uncultured Bacilli bacterium
TTGTAGTGGTAAACTTAAAGTAGACAATATTTATTAAGAAAAAAAGACCTATTATTAAAGGTCTTTCACTATATCAGTAAACATTCAATTACACTTAATTTTTAACTTTTATTCTCATCATAGAATCTTTTTCAATACTATCAGGTACTTTTAATTTTAATATTTCCTCTGGATGACAAGCTTTTTCTAATTCATTCATATTTTCATCATATATCTTATCAACAGTAAAACTAATTACTTTACCACTAGGCATAAATATTTCAACATCAGTACCAGGTTCAAAATAATTTCTTTCTGAAATCGTAACTATATTATTATCATTATCATAATCAAGTACATAAGCTAAATAATCCTGATTAGACAATTCTTGTCTACCAGTATAATATTGATCAGTTTCATCAGCCATATGTGTAAAATAATGAGTACTAGTTTCACGATTAGCTACACGTGATAGTATTCGCTCCTGCTCCTTCAACACATCATCAGTTAAAGTGCCATTATAACAAGCATCGATTATTTTACGATAACTTGACATAACTGTAGCCAAATAATAATGACTTCTCATTCTTCCTTCTACTTTTAAACTAGCTACACCAATCTCAATCATATCTTTAATATACTCTGCCATATTTAAGTCCTTAGTAGCCATAGTAAACCTACAAGGAGAATCACTATCTATATCAAAAGAAAAACGGCAAACTTGACTACATCCACCACGATTAGAATCACGATTAGTCACATAATTTGATAACGTACATCTACCACTAAAGAAAGTACACATTGCCCCATGAATAAAAACTTCAATATCACATCCAGTAGAAACCAACTCTTTTATTTCTTTTTTAGATAACTCTCTAGCTGGTACTACTCTATCAACACCTTCTTTTTGAAAAAACTTAACAGTTTCTATATTAGTAGTTGAATTCTGTGTACTTACATGAACCTCTACATTAGGAAAATTCTTCTTTATATATGAAATAATAAATGGATCAGACACAATAAAAGCATCAATCCCAGCTTCATATACCTTTTTTAAATAATCATATACACCATCTATATCTTCATTATGAAAAACAATATTAGTAGTAATATAAACTTTTTTACTCAATTTATGTGCAAAAGTACAAGCTTCTTTTATATCATCAATACTAAAATTAGTAGCATTTGCTCTTAAACTATATTCCATACCACCAATATAAACAGCATCGGCTCCATAAAGTAAAGCTATTTTTAACCTATCTAAATCCCCTGCTGGTGACAACAATTCTATTTTTTTTCTCATTTTACCAACTCTTTTTCTTTACTAACTAGACTAGGTTTTACCTTTTCATTAAAGAATTCAACTACTTCATCAGCTGTATATTTATTCTTCACAAAACCTTCAGTAACTAAATAAGGAGTAAGTGGTAATTCTACTTTTACTGATAAAGATTCACCAAGTAAATAAGTAACTTTATCTTTAGCTTTTATATATTGAATTAGAGGTGCCCCAGACACTAAATCATAATATGTAGTATAACTACTATAAATGCCATTAGTGTAATAACCACTACTAACAGTTTTAAGGCAAAGCATTGTGTTTTCCTTACCATCCTGTTCAAAACTTATTATTTCTACATGATTATCTAAATCTTCATAAGAAATGTTACCTTCTAACTTATTATCTTCTACAGTTAATTTACTACTAATATTAGGAATTTTATTACCACATCCTGTTAATAGAGTTGCTCCTAAGCAAAGACCTGCCGCTATTACATTTAGATTTTTAATATTCATTATTTATCACCTTTCTTAACCTTATATACTGTCTTTTTATAAAAGAAATTAGTACTATCACCTATTAAATTATTCATATAATCAATAATCTTTTCTTTCTCTTCTTCATCAATACTATCTATATTATCTTTAATATATTTAAACTTATCTAATACCTTAAACCCAATATCTTTTTCCACTTTTTGCATATCTAAAACTAAGTATTCAATATTACTTTTTACTAATTCAAATAATGGCTTAGTTCCATTTATAAGTTTCCCAAATAAAATTGATGTACCATTATTACTTTCTTT
>CAKPAQ010000162.1 GCA_934133015.1 uncultured Bacilli bacterium
AAAAATTCATATATTTTTCTAACATACATTTATCATTATTTAATATTCTCGATGCCACATATGAAGCTATACTAATACAAACAGCATAACTATATAAATAGAAATTCATATAATAATGACTTCTAGTAGCCCAAGTACATTTAGCATAATCATCTAATACTACACTATCTCCATAATATAATTTACATGAATCATATACTATTTTATCTAAGTAATCTTTAGTTAAAGTACCACCATTATCAACATATTCATACATATCTTGCTCAAGTTTACCCTCTCTAATAGCGCCATAAAAATTGGATACAAATACATTTAAGAAATTGCTTATTCCTGCCTTTCTGGTTTCTAAATCAAATTTCTCACTAGATAAATAGCTAGAAAGTAAACATTCATTTGTAAGTGATGCCACTTCTGCTACTATTATTGGTACTTGACGATAAATAATAGGATTACTTTCAGCAACTAATTGATGATGAACATTATGTCCTGCCTCATGAGCAATTGTTGAAACAGATTCTAAATCATAATTAAAACTCATAAGAATACGTGAATCATGATCTAAAGTAGATAGTGAATAGCCACCACTACATTTACCTTGATATTGACAATAATCAATATAACGATTTTTTATTATTTTTTCATAACAATTCAAGTATTTTTCTCCTAGTGGGGCAATAGCTGCTTTTATTATTTTATGAGCATCTTCTATAGAATATTCTTTAGTAGAAGTAGCCATATCTAATGGTATATCATACATATGCATTTTATCTAATTTTAAACTTCTTCTTTTTACATCAAAATATCTTTGTAAAGGTTCTAAATTAGCAAGTGCCGAAGTAACTAATATTTTATAAACTTTATCATCAAGATTCATATTAAATAATTTTTTATCCCAAGCATTTTTAAAATGATGGATTTTTGCAACAGTATTATTCGTTTTAACATAAGCATTTAAATAAGATGCTTCAGTAACTCCATACTGATCAATTACCTTATAATATTTTGTATATATTTTTTTACGATTTTTTTGATTACTTTTTCTTATAATCTTACGATAATTAGTAGCAGCAATTTTCTCTGTTTTACCATCTTCTAGTTTAATTTTACCATAATCATGTTGATTATTAAGTAAAGTTGAACTCATATTAGAATATTCCCCAGCTGCACCTAATATCTCAGTAATAACAGTTTCTTCTTTTTCTGATAATACATATTTTTTACCACGATATACTTTATCTAGATCACATTTATATTTATTTAATTTTGGATAATCAACATATAATTTTTGATAATCATTATTGTCTAATTTTAAAAGTTCTGGAGCAAAGAAACTAATATTTTTATCTAACATAGAATCCAAATCATTTACTTTAGATAACATTTCTATATTTTCTGATACTCCTAAAAGTTCATCATTTTTTAAATTAGCGTAAGCGTACATATTCATCAATATTCTTGTACAATCAATTTCTTTTTCTAAAAATTCATATAATGTCTTACCACTTTTAGTACAATTTTTATAATTAGAAAGTTCATCAATTAATAGTTGAACTTTAGCTAAATCTTTATAAAAATCATCATTAGTTTTATAAAAATCACTTAAATCCCATTTATACTTTTGTTCTACTTCACATCTATTTTTATATATCTTCATATTATCTCCTATAATCGTCTAAAAGTCCTAGTATTCTAGAACTTTTAGTGATTATTATTTATAATTATTTTTCTTCGTATTCAGCTTCTTTTACATCGCTATCATTTTTGTCAGAGTCATTAGTTTTATTTTCTTCTGCATTATTAGCCTGTTGAGCTTTAGCTGCTTCTTCATAAACTCTAGTAGCTAAGGCCATAGCTTTTTCTTGAAGTTTTTCTTTCTTATCTTTAATATCATCAATGTTGTCTTTTTCTAAGGCATCTTTAACATCTTTAATTAATGATTCAATTTCATCTTTCTCTTTAGCTTCAACCTTATCACCAAGATCTTTTAATGACTTTTCAGTTTGGAAAACTAATTGTTCAGCATCATTTTTAACATCTGCTTCTTCTTTACGTTTTTCATCTTCTGCCT
>CAKPAQ010000163.1 GCA_934133015.1 uncultured Bacilli bacterium
AAATAGATAATATTTATACTACTGATATTGGGTTGTATAAAAAATATAAAGATGAGGGTAATGTTTATTTACGTTTAGAAAGAGTTAGTAGTAGTCATAGTAATTATCAAAATGAAAAACTTTTAATAACAGAGACAGGTTCTATTGCTTATGGAAATAATAATAAAGTGGTAAGTGATTATTATTTTAATGTAGCTAATAGTAGTTATATAAAATATTTATTTGCGAAAAATATAAGTAGGGTAACTTTATCAGTAGAAATGACTTTTGAACAAGTTAGTAGTTTAACTAAAAGACTTAATGATTTATCTTGTCTTGAAGTAATAGTATATGGACGTATTGAGGCAATGATTATGAAATATTGTCCATTAAATATGTTGATAAATAATGATAAATTCCCATGTAGTGTTTGTAGAAATGGTAATAATTATAGTTTAGTTGATAGAAACAATGAAAAATATCCTCTTTTACATAGTAATGAGTTAACACATATTTTAAATTATAAGGCATTAGAAATTCAGAATATAAATGATTATATAGATTTAGGTATAAAGAATTATCGTATTGAGCTATTTGATGAGGATAGTATTACTTTAAAAAATATAGTTAAAAAGATAAAAAACTTTCTATCATAAAATAATAATTTGTGTTAAAATTAATTTAAGGATATGGTGATAATTATGAATAAAAAAGTTAAAGATAAAGCTAATAAAGATAAAGCTAAGTTAACTTCTAAAAGTGTATCAAAAAGTAGAGATAAGAATAAGGATAAAGATAGAAAACTTATTGTTGGATATATAAAATTAATTTTATTATTTTTAGTTACTATTTTTTTAGTATTGTTACTTAGAACTTGGTATTTAGAACATACAAATTATCAATTAAATAAATCTATAATTAGAGAAGTAGTAAATAAAGAAATTCGTGGTTCTGAAATATATAATTATATTCGTGAAAATGAAGATAGTATTATATATGTTGGGGTAGTTAATGATAAAGATTGTCGTGATTTTGAGACTGTTTTTAAGAAAATAATAAAGAGTAAGAATATGGAAGATAGCATTACTTATTTGAATTTAACAAATGAAGAAAATATTCATTCATTTATGAAAGAGTTTAATAAGTTTTATGATGCTAAACTTACAAATTATCCAGCGATTATTATATTTGAAGATGGTATGGTTAGAAATATATTGATTGGTAATGATTTAGATGAGCCTAGGCAAGCAATAATTAATTTTTTCAATAATAATGAAGTATTTATGAAGGAAGATTAAGATGAATCACATAGTTTTATTTGAACCAGAAATACCAGGTAATACTGGTAATATAATGCGTACATGTGTCGCAACTGATACTTATTTGCATTTAATAAAACCACTTGGATTTTCAATAGATGATAAAAATTTGAAGAGAAGTGGGGTTAATTATATTGATAAATTGAAGTATTCTGTATATGAAAATTTTGAGGAGTTTAAAGAAAAAAATAAGGGTACTTATTATTACTTTACACGTTATGGACATAAACCTCATACTAGTTTTGATTATAGTAATAAGGATGAAGAAATATATTTAATATTTGGTAAGGAATCTACTGGTATACCAAAAGAAATATTAAAAGATGATTTGGATCATTGCATGAGAATACCAATGACAGCTAATGTAAGGGCTTTAAATCTTTCTAATTGTGCTGCTATTTGTATATATGAAGTTTTAAGACAACAGGATTATAGAGATTTGTTGCGAGATGAACCAAATGATGATATGCACAAGGGTAATGATTATTTAGAAAGATAAGAAAAGATGAAATAGTCTTTTCTTTTTTCTTGTATAAAAAGGGTTACTGTTTACTTAATAAAATAATTGTATAAATAAAATGAATGATTGTCTACTTAGTATTTTTGATTGTATATTTACCCCCTCTCATTGTCTACTTTAAGTTTACCACTACACTACAAAATCAATAATTTGCTCTGTGTTAACATAAAACGTTAAATTTAGAGATAACGTCCCGTAAGAGCTTGTTATCTCTTTTTAAATGGAAAATCCCGTAAAATAAGGAA
>CAKPAQ010000164.1 GCA_934133015.1 uncultured Bacilli bacterium
GTTGCAAATAATGCAGTCCATACAATTAAGTATACCAAGTAAGATTTTAATATAAAAGATGCAATCAAATTATGTGTATCAAAAATTTTACATGCATAAGCACATGCAATTTCTATAATTAAACCAACTAAATTAGCAATACAAAGCCTATTATATAAATTAGTTTCATCATTTTTAACATGCTCTTTTAAATTAAAAATTAAAATAACAATAATTATAATTGGCAATGCACTAACAGGAAAGAAAATACCACTTCCCATAATATCACACTCCACTACTATATCAGTATAACACACTTTAAAGTTTTTTTACAAAAAAAGTATCACTATAAAGTGATACCATTCTAAATTTAAATTGTTTTAACTAAATTTTTGTTATTATTTGATTGTTCTTTAGCTTTTTTCTCTAATATGTTATAATCTATTTTTTCAGATCCTGCCATTCTTGGCAATGATTCAATAAATTCTATATCTTTTGGAATTTCATATTCTTTTAATTGTTCTTGTTTTCCATTTAAGTTTATTGGAATTAATAAACTATCATATATTTGCTGTTTTGTTTGCTCATCTGGAACAATACCATCTTTTAAAACAACGTAAGCTTTAGTAATGTATAATTCATCTTCATCTGGAACTTTAACTGCTGCAACATCAGCAATCACATTAGCTGAAGCACCAATTATTCTTTGAACATTATCTAGATATACCTTATGTCCAGTACTTCTAATAAAGAATCTAGATTTTCTATCTGTTGGAGTAAAATATCCATCTTCATCAACGAAACCTAATGTTCCAGTTCTAAAATATGTTTTACCATTTCTTACAAATTTTGCACACTGTGTTTTTTCAGGCTCTCCAAAATACTCTTTAAATACAAAGTCACCAGCTAAACATAATTCACCTATTTCACCATATTTCTTTTCCTCTAGCATGTTTGGATTTTTAATTGGTTTATCTGGTATATCTTTATCAATTACTAATGGAGTTGTACCTACTAATATCTTACCTGCTGTAGATTGTTTTAATGGAACACCTACTGGAGTTGATCCAATACTAACAGTTTCAGCGTTACCACATCCATTACCTATTTCAATATTTTCATTACCGTGTTTTTTAAAGAAATCATATGCAATATTTGCATGTTCAATAGTTAAGAAGTCTCCACCAGATATAAAATGAGATATTTGAGAAAGATTCATATTTTCTGGAATAAATTTCATAGTTAAATCTAATACTGCAGGGCTACCAAATACTATATTGGGTTTCTTATTATAATAATAATTAACAGTCTTAGTATCCCAATCAGGAGTCATAATAGCTTCTTTACCCCATAATAATGATGTTAACAAAGATGTTACCATACCATAAGGATATCTTAATGGCACACAAGTCATTGTTTTTGTTCCTGTAATATTTTCAGTATGGCTAGTATTTCCAGCATACATTTGAGCAGCTAAAATATTTTTATTTGTTAAAACTACTGCCTTTGGTTGTCCAGTTGATCCACTTGTATATAAAATAAGTGCATCATCATTACCTTTATTTGGTAAATGGATTCTATCTTTTTGATATGAGGCAAGACTTCCTAATGTATGGAAATTTAGATATATGTCACTTTCATTGTCTTTATAATTACTATCAATATTTCTAATGTTTGTAAATTCATTACTTAACGTAACAATATACTTTACATTAGAATTATTCTTTATTTTCTCATTTTCTTCCTTACTTTTGTTGAAATTAACTAATATTGGTGATTGGTAATTACTTAAATACGATAAGACTTCAACTTCACTTGCATAAGTGTCTATAAAAGTAGTAATAGCACCTAACTCATTTAATGCTAAAAATGAACAAATTGCTTGATAATTACTTGGTAAAGATAGTGTAACTATTTCACCTTTTTTAATTCCTAATTCTTTAAAAGATAAACTTAAAGTATGAGAATCATCAATTAATTGTTGATATGTAGCATTTAATTCATTACAATCAATTGCTGGATTGTTTCTAGTCTTTCTACTCAATAATTTTAATATAGTTATCATATCTATACTAGGTATAATT
>CAKPAQ010000165.1 GCA_934133015.1 uncultured Bacilli bacterium
ACCATTATATATAAATAATTCTTTTTTACTATAATCTTTTATTATTTTATTACTTAATTTATAAGTATCAATATCAGTACCATCTGGATAAATAGAAGTAACTAATGAATGTTCACCATATAAAACATTAGTTATATATTCATATGGGTATGCGGTAGTAACAATTTCAATATCTTCTAGACTATCTCTTTTAAAACAGCCAGTAACCATGATAATAAGTAATAATAATGGTATTACAAATAAACGTCTTTTTTTCATTTTATTTTATTTCTCCTTTATTGGTGGGACTGGATCATATCCACTTGATGATAGTGGATTACATCTAAGTATTCTTTTAATACTTAAATAGGTACCTTTAATACTACCAAATTTACCTATAGCTTCTATAGCGTAGTTAGAACAAGTTGGGATATATCTACAATTACTATGGCATGAAAAGGGTGTCATTTGATATATTTTTATGAGACCTATAAGTAAGTATTTCATATTATCACCATGTGTTAATTTTACTATTTTTTTTGATATTTGACAACTATTATTAATGATGATATTAATCTTTCGACAAAAAGCGACAAAATTATTGATTTTGTTTGAAAAGTGTGGTATTATATAGCCAATTTTTAACGCATAGGGGTGAGTGTTAGTGAATGAACATAGTGCTGATTTAGTTTTTGATGGTGGTTTTACCAAAGTTAGGAAAGCTTTTTATAACATTATTAAAAGATTATTTGATTTTGTTGTAGCTGGTTTATCTATAATTTTACTTAGTCCTTTGTTTTTAGTGATAGGATTAATGATAAAGATAGATTCTAAAGGTAAAGTAATTTATAAACATAAAAGAATTGGTAAAGATGGTAGGTATATATACTTATATAAGTTTAGAAGTATGTATTCTGATTCAAAAGAAAGATTAGAAGAGTTACTAAAAAATCCTGAAATAAAAAAGGAATGGGAAGAAAATTATAAATTAGATAATGATCCAAGAATTACTAAGGTTGGAAATTTTCTTAGAAAATCTTCGCTTGATGAATTACCGCAGTTATTTAATATATTGTGTGGTGATATGTCAATAGTTGGTCCAAGACCAGTAATTGATAGTGAAATAGAAAAATTTGGTTCTGATAAGGACAAGCTGTTAAGTGTAACTCCTGGTTTAACTGGATGGTGGGCATGTAATGGTAGAAGTTCTACAAGTTATGATGAAAGAGTAGCACTTGAATTATATTATGTAGATAATAGAAGTATTTTATTAGATATAAAAGTAATTATTAAAACTGTTTTATCTGTTATTAAAGGTGACGGGGCTAAATAAAAGAATAAAAATAAAAAGAATAGTAGGGTACCAATAATTGAAACAATAGACTATATGCTGGGGTGTACCATGTGTATAGTTTTTTTGTTGGAGAGGGGAAAAGTTTAAATGAAGAAGGATTATACTGTAATTATGAGTATTTATAATAAGGTTTTACCTGAATATTTAACTGTTAGCATAGAAAGTGTGTTGAGCCAAACAATTTCTCCAAAAGAAATTATTATTGTTAAGGATGGCCCACTTACTATTGAACAAGAAGCTGTTTTAGTATCTATATTTGAAAAAAATGAAAAATTATTTAAAATAATAACATTTAGTAATAATCAAGGCTGTGGTTCTGCATATAATGCAGCTTTAAAGAAATGTAATACAAAATATGCAATGATTATGGATAGTGATGATTATATTGTTCCTGAAAAAAATGAAAAGCAATTAAACTTTTTATTGGCACATGAAGAATATGATATGGTTGGTTCTAATGTATATGAGTTTATAGATGATATATCAAATGTTATTTCATTTAGAAAAATGCCATCAACTAATGATGATATTTATACTTTTGCTCATAAAAGGTGTCCTATGGCACAACCTACAGTTATGTTTAAAGTAAAAAGTGTTCTTGATGCTGGAAGTTACCAAAAAAGTAAATTAACTGAAGATTATGATTTATATATTAGGATGATTTTAAATAAATGTAATTTTTATAATTTTGATGAGGTACTAACTTA
>CAKPAQ010000166.1 GCA_934133015.1 uncultured Bacilli bacterium
GGGCAGCTAATTCGTCATGAATATCAACTATTCTGCTACCTTTTTCTAATCCTGTTTTTTCAATAATTTCATTATTTCTAAGGACTAGTTCATCTATAATTGAATTGAATTGATTTATATTTGGCTTTTTATTATTCTGTTGTGATATAAAACTATCCCATGTATTTTTTATAATTTCTTGTGTTTTACTTGGTTGTAATTTTTTTACTTTTTGATTTATTTCTTCTATTTTTTGTTGATTATTATTACCTTTTAAATCCATCATTTGTTGTATAACATTCTTCTCATCATTAGTTTGACTAACACCTGGTTCAATTACCTTTTTAATTATATCTGATATGTCAACTCGAACTGATGGAAGTTCTTTACCAAATGGGGTAACTACTGATGGTAATTTTTTATCATCATTTTCTTTTATTTCAGTAGCATTTTGATTAATTTTGCTTTTTTCTTTAATAACGTCATTGCACTTTGAAGTTAAGAAACATCCATATACTAGTAAATCTTCGACTTGATTTTTTGAATAATATACTAATGTTTCATTTATATTAGGGTTTTCTTTTATTATTTCTTTTGCTGATTTATTGGTAAATCCAAGGGATTCAGCTTTATTTATTATGGTTTCAATTATGTTAGTACCATCTGACAAGTTAAGAGGATTATCTGGGTTATTGATGTATTTTTTTAAACTTCTTAATTCATAGGCAAAGTTATCATAATTGGCATTTTCTAAGTCTATAAGTACCTGTTTTACTCTTTTTTCATTGTCTGATAATAAGTCTTCTTCTTTTTTGTTATTTTTATTGAATTTATTAACAATCTTTTCAATAAAAGATGAGAGAACAAATCTGCTTGGTTTAGTAATTTTATCTATATCATCCATACCCAATGTATTATCATTGTCACTACTAAAAGTAGCTTCATTAGTTCTTTTTTCCATTCTTCTTATGTATGTTTCCATTTCTTCTGTAGTCATAACATCGGTTACTTGATTTTCATGTTGTTTCATTTGTTTATAAAAATCACTTACTATGAAACCATAATCTTTAATTTCTTGATACATGTTATGGATAACATTGTGTTCATATTGTTCATCAGTCATTCCAATATTTTGAGTATCTTCATTTTTAACAATTGTTGTTTTAGAAACATCATAACCATTTGATTTTAAAATATTTAAAATAGTGTTATTAGCTCCATTTTTCACAATTGAAGTTCTAATATTTTCGATTGAAGTTGTTAATTCACTATAATTAGTAATATTTTTAGCTTTATTAATTAAATTTTCGTTATTAATTATTGCAGAAAGATTATCTAGTTCTTTAGATATATTTAATGAGGTAGGGTTTTCTTTTATTTCAAGTTTTATTTTATTGTAAGAGTTAGTTATTCTATTGTGAGCAACTTCTTCTGCAGTAGCTGGAGCAGATATTACTTTATCATAACCATTTTCTTCTACAATTTCTAATATTTCATCGATTGCATTTTTTATTTTTGGTGCTCCCATATTTATATATGATTCGATATTTAAATCTGCATTGTTTAAATATTGTGTTAAATTAGATATCCATTCAAAAGCTTGATTTGAATCAGATAAATTGTATAAAGCAGCACTTTGAATAGCCATGTAAGCTTCTGATGCAAGTTTAGCATTTGTAGCTGCCTCTTCACTTGTTAGACCGTTTTCATAAAAAATATAACCATTTTTACGTGCAGTAAAAACACTTATAATACCATTTTCTTCAAGTTCAGCTATTATTTTATTTCTGTCTTTCATATAATTTTCCATATTAATATCATTTTTTATCATCATAAAATCTTCCTCATATTGATTAATAAGACTTCTATCTGCAAATTGAAATTCATTACTATCATTACCAGAGGTAGTGTTCATAGTCATCACACCTTCCTTATTATATGTATTAATTGTAACAAATTTAGTTTAATAATTCAATTATTTTTGTAAAATAAAAAAAGATTATCCACAAAATAGTGAATAATCTGAAATAAACAAAAAAAATCTTGGCAACGTCCTA
>CAKPAQ010000167.1 GCA_934133015.1 uncultured Bacilli bacterium
ATATAATCTAGTAATATAACCAATTGTAGTTGGATTTTTCATTCTACCTTCTATTTTAAAACTAGTTATATTACTATTCATTAATTCTTCTATATGATCAAGTGTATTTAATTCTTTTGTACTAAGTAAATAATTACCATTTGTTTTTATTTCATGATCATTTTCATATAATTTAAATGGTAATCTACAAATTCCTGCACATTCTCCTCTATTTCCACTTCGATTCAAAAGTAAACTACTAAATAAACATTGTCCAGAATAACATACACATAATGCTCCATGAACAAATGTTTCTATTTCCATCTTAGTTTTAATATTATTTATTTCTTTAATTGCCATTTCACGAGCTACCACTACTCTTTTTATTCCTAATTCTTCTAATAATTCTATTTGCTTTTGATTATGTGTATGAAGTTGAGTAGAAGCATGTAATTCTAAATTAGGAAATCTTTTCCTAATTTCTCTTATCAAACCAATATCTTGAACAATTAAGGCATCAACTTTATTTTTATGTAAAAATCTAACATAATCTATTACTTCATCTAATTCATTTTCATAAATCATTGTATTAACTGTTACATAAATTTTAACTCCATATAAGTGACAATATTTAATAGCTTGTACCATTTCTTCATCATCAAAATTAGAAGCAAACATTCTAGCTCCAAATCTTTTTCCACCTAAATAAACCGCATCACATCCATTATGTATTGCCTGTTTTAATGCATCAATACTTCCGGCTGGAGATAATAATTCTTTTTTCATACAACCACCACTATTATTTTATCATATTATTATTATCTTTTAATGATAACCTTTTAATTTTTTGAATATCATCATTCGTAAGAATTGTTTCTCTTTCTGATATATTATTATTTAATTTATCTATATTATCTATAGCGTCTATCAGTTTTAAAAAATTATTATTACATTTATTATCAATACTTCCCAATATTTCCATTTCATCAATATTACTAAATAAAGATAAAATATCTAAATCAAATTCTATTCCTATTTTATTAGAAATTATAAAAAGTTCTGGTATATTAAACTCATCAAAATGAATATTTATCATTTTATACAAAAGTAATTCTAATTTTTTCTTTACTAATCTTAAGTGTAAAAGATAATTATTTTTTTCATTATATTTATGAAGTTTAAAAAGAACTTCTCTATCACCTATTACTCTTTTTAATAAATCTCTATATATTAAATCTAGGCTAATTTCACTAGCTGGTCCACAACTTCTACGATTTTCAAAATCTTCTACTGTCGTATTTGTATTTGAATAAGTACTAGCTACAGCTTTTATATCTTCTAAATAAGTATTAGTATCATCACATATGTATTTTGATGGCGATTGAGAGCTGTTTTCTACATTTATATTAGTCTTCTTATATTTAGGTTTAGATAATATAATAGGTCTACCGTCTATATAAAATATTATAGGCTTAGCTAAAACTATTCTTTGTGAAATAAATTTTTCTTCAAAGAAAACAATATTTTGAACACATTTTAATTGTTTTTCATCTATATAAAAATTAGGATTTTGTAGTTTAAAAAATCTAAGTTTATCATAATATAATTCATAATAACCATCAAGCTTAATAAAGTCAGGATCTAAGTAATAAGATAGAATATCTTTTTTATGCCAAAAGTTACTTTTTAAGGTATCTTCACAATCACTAGTAAAACTTATAGTTTTAAAAAAATCAGCTAATTCAAGAATTCTTTTTTTATAAACCTCAGTAATATGATAAGCATCTTTTTCATAAAAATAATTTTCTTTTTTACTAATATCTATTAAATCTTTATATCTATTATATAACTTATCTAGTTTTGTTTTATCATTTATATCCAACAAATGAATATCTAACATTGATACTGATGATAATAAACTTAATTTATTTAAAAATGGTAACTTTTCTAGAAAGTCTAAATCGTCTACTCTAGCCGCTATTCTTAAATTAACTAAATTAGGCATAGCATATGGTAAAAAGAAAAAACTGTTACCTAAATCAGCAAAACAATTATTC
>CAKPAQ010000168.1 GCA_934133015.1 uncultured Bacilli bacterium
GGCTGTAATCAATTAAAAGTCGGTAAATTTCTAATTATCCCAAATAATATAGTTATTATTAATATAGTATATATTTTAAAATTGGATAGAAAATAGTTAATTGTAATTAAATGATTATTTTTATAAAAATAGATTGATTCTTTAATTAAGAGATATATGATAATTGGTAATAATCCTAGAAATAACAGGTTATTTTTTAGGCATCCAATAATATCAAATTTCATAAAAGAAATGGCTGCTCTTGTCATTCCACAACCTGGGCAATACAATTTAGTTATTTTATTAAAAAGGCATGGAACATATAATATTTTTCTTTGACTTAAATATAAATATAAAAATAATATTACAATAACTAATAGGTAAATTAGTATTAATTTAATTAAGTTGTTTTTTTTATTAGTTATCATTATTGTGATCAAATGCGGCTAAACGATTCAACTCAGATTGTATTAATACTATACTAATTAGGCCCATTGAAAATATAGAAAGAACTAAATAAAGAGTTGAGTTATCACTAACTGGTAAATTTCTTTTTTCTTGCGCAGTAGCTAAAAGTTTTCCCATTTTATAGTTCCAATAGATATAATAAATTCCACATGTCAAAATTCCAAATAAAAGACTTGTTCCACCTGACATGTTATGGTCACCACTAGCATCAGCGCAATCATCAGTTATTTCTATAAACCATACTATTCCATAAATTCCACATGTTACAAGTGTCAGAATTAGATTGGTTACAATATTTCTTTCATTTACTCTTCTTATCATAATTTTATCCTCCTATAATAACTTTATATATAACTATTCCAATAGCGATTATTAGAACTAATGAGCCAACAACAACTAATATCTCCATGACACCATTTTTCTTATCATCAAAATCTTCAAAATATTC
Source organism: uncultured Bacilli bacterium (assembly GCA_934133015.1). Taxonomy (GTDB): domain Bacteria; phylum Bacillota_I; class Bacilli_A; order RF39; family UBA660; genus Alloscybalousia. The sequence continues at coordinate 896 of CAKPAQ010000168.1, forward strand.
TTCTTCATCTTTTTCAACATTCTTAACTAAGTCTTGATCAGATAAATCCATTGACTTTGTATAAAATGAATCATCTAATTTAAGACTTGTTGAGGTTGTTGATATGTTAGTAGTGTCTTCATTATTATTTACAATATCATCAATATTTATGGTGGCGTTTAGTTCTTCACTTAAATCACTGGAAACGACTGTCTCATCCAATTTAGTTGGCATTAAACCGCTTAGTAATTCGTTATCAATATCTTGTCTCATAGTGTTTGAGGTTATAGTATAAATTAGATCTTTTAATTCTTCTTCCTCTTCTTTTGATAATACTTCCTTTTTCTTTTCTTTATGTTCTTTTAGTTTTTCTTCGGTTAAATCTTTCAAAATATCATACTCAGTAGTACGTAATTTTCTTTTCTTTTCTAAATCATCAACATCTACTCTATTTTTTTTGGCACTTTCTAGTACTGAATTGATGTCATAATCTTTTTTACTTATTGATTCAGTCTCTAGAGAATATTTTTCTTCATCAAAAGGATCATACTTATAAATATCATCTGTATTAAAAGCGTTTGAATATTCTTTATTTTTTTGATAGTTTTCTCTACGACCTATAGTATTTGATAAATTATTATTTAGTTCAATAACATTACTAGAATTTATATCAGTAAATTCTGTATAGCTAGAATTGGTATATAAGTCTTCATAAAGTTTTTTATTTTTTGATAAGCGACTACTTTTATTTTTTTCTGGTACATCATATCGATCCATTCTACTAGACATATTAACACCCCTATCATACTAACAATATAATATCATAAAACTAATAAAATGCAAAGATTTTACATATAATTAGGATAATAGAATTGTTATTTATTATTTTTTTAGTTATAATTGGTTTTAAGGAGGGATAAGATGAAAGCTCATGTAAATAAAGATATATGTATCGGATGTGGTGCTTGTACTGTTATTGCTGATAATGTTTTTGAAATTGGCGAAGACGGGTTAGCTCAAGTTAAAGAAGAATACACTGATACTGATGTAAAAGAGGAAGATAAAGATAGTGTTATTGATGCTAGAGAAGGATGTCCAGTAAGCGCAATTGATACTGAAGGATAGAAAAAAATAGTCTCATATTTATGTGAGGCTATTTTTT
>CAKPAQ010000169.1 GCA_934133015.1 uncultured Bacilli bacterium
ATAAAAAGTATTATATGTTTTATAAAGTAATTCTTTAGTAATATTAGAAATTGAAGTTACTGTTCCAGCAATATCAACTCGAACTGGATCTTGTTTATAGATAGCTTTTCTTAATTCTTCATCTAAAAACCAATCTACTTCATCATCGTATTGTTTTATTTCTTCGGCAATAATACCTTTTTCTTTTTCGACATTTTCATCAGTGAAATAAGGGCTATGAACGAAGGTTAATAAATAATCTAAATTTTCTTCAAAGCCAGCATTTCCTTCGAAAAAATATCTTGTTGTTTTAAAACTAGTAGTTGCGTTAGAAGAAGTACCAGTATTAGCAGCAAATGTAAATGGATCTAGACCATCTTCTTGTTCAAACATCTTATGTTCTAGAAAATGGGCTATTCCTTCAGGAACTTCTATCATTTCTTTTTCACCAAGTGGAATAAATTTAGTATTTCTTGAACCAAATCTAGTAACATAATGCATAGAATAATTAGTTTTATTTTTATATGGTATAAAATAGACATCAAGGCCATTATCTAGTTTTTGATATAAAACGCTTTGATCTAAACCTTGTAACTTAATTTCCTTCATCTTCTGATGCCCCCTCTAATAAAAATACTGTATCCATTTTAACTTTCTTAGCTACATTTACAATTTCTTCTTTGGTAACATTCATAATCATTTTTTTACGTTCTTCAATATCTCCTAAATTCAATAAATCTTTAGCTACATATGTCTCAATGATGGCATTTTGACTATCTTCTACTTCTTTTAGCATACTTAGATAACTATTTTTAGCGAATTCAATATCTTTGTCTGTAAAATTACCATTTTCCATTTCTTTCATGAGTTTTTTGACTAATTTTAGGGTTTTATCGAAATTTTCTCTAGAAATACCTGCTTTTATTAACATTAAGTGGTCGAGTTTATATAGACTAGAATAAATATAATAAGCAAGTGAATGTTCTTCTCTAATAATTCTAAATAATTTAGCTTCACTATTACCACCTAAAACTAAATTATAGATAGTTAAGGCATAATTTAATTCATATTCAGTCAAATCACCAATTTTACAACCGATAGTTAGTTTAGATTGATTTCCATCAGTTTCTTCATGTTCAATTTTTATTCTTTTTGGTAGAGTTTTATGATTAATTATTTGGGACTTTTTAGGTCTTTTGAAAGTTTCAAATACTATGTATTTATCTATTAAATTAATAATATTATCATCATCAAATTCACCTATTACATAAATATCAACTAAGCTATTATTAATTATTTTTTTATAGTAATCTTTTAATTCAGCTGGTGTTATTTTTTCTAAATCTTCTAAATATCCATATTCACGATAACTATATGGCATATCTTTATCCATTACTTCTAGCATTCTTACTGCACTATAAAGAGTTGGGTTTTCTTTTATGCCTTTCATTTCTGTTTCTAAATTATGATATAAGAAATTATAAGCATCCATCATTTTTCCTTCATTGTTAAAGTTAGGGTTAAAAATAATATCAGCTAAAAACTTTATAGATTCTTCTAACATTCCTTCTTCAGTAAATTTTTCTGCTAAAGTTGATAAATAGAAATTTATCATATTGTAGTTACCAGCTCTATATGACTTAGTATAAATATTAGCGGCATATAAATCTTGAGCATGTAAAACAATGTCTCTTTTAGTTTGATAAGTATTGGTAGAATAAGTTAAAAATGATGATAAAAAGTTTCTTAATGTTATTTCTTCTTTTTTGATTTCATCTTTTAAACATATTCTGATTGTGATTGTTTTAAAACGATTGGTATGAATTAAGTGTAAATTGTAAGAACCTGTTTCTATTTTTTTATAATCCATTGTTAGTCACCTCTTTCTTATTCTGCACAATTTTTATGATTATAAACATGAATCTAACGCTAATTTTATCATGGTATTAAGAGAGTTTTGTCTATCCTCACTTGATACTATTCTTTTATCATACGGACTATCTACTACGGTTAATAAGC
>CAKPAQ010000170.1 GCA_934133015.1 uncultured Bacilli bacterium
TATACAATAAATGTTTTGGTAAAAATAAAGACGATAGATATCACGCTATAGCTATGCTTGGAATATATGGCGTTTTCATTCTTATTTTAATTATTATGATTAGAGTTAGCCCAGCTCAAAATCAAGATAATAACCAATCTAATAAATCAAATAATAATACTAGTAATGATACCAGTCAAAAAACTGATAATAAAAATAATTCAAATAACACTAACACTAACCAAGGTAATATCACTACTCAGTCAGAAATAAATTATAGCTACGTCTATACCATTGATAATTCCGGTATCAAAGAAGTTGTAACTGGAAAAAGAGTAGATGATAAAGAAATATTTACATTAATTACCGATAGCGGAAGTAAAGACTATGCCAAATTAAGTGATAATTATCTTGAAAAAGTCGATGGAAGTTATCACTTAGTAGAAAGCCCAAGCTCTAATCTTGTTTATACCAATTTAGATACAATTATCGCATTAACTGAAAAAGGAAGCCTTACTACAAACAATAATACTTATGTGTATACTATTCCAACTAATGAAATACTAAAAGCTTTTAGTTATACTAGTGAAGTATCAGAAACCATAACTGATACTATCACAATAACTACTGAAAATACACTAATTAAATATATTAATATAAACTTTACCAATTATCGCACAATCATAAACAACAATAATTTAACTAATTTAAATATCAATATGGAATTTAATAATTTAGGTACAACCAAAGACTTTAACATCACAGTAAGTAATTAGAGGTGGTAGAATGACCGAAGCAATTAAAGAATATTTAATAAGTAAAAATATAAATGCAATATTACTAGAACATACAGATATATTAAAATATTTAACTGATTTATTAAAAAAGTCCTTATCAACTGATAATATAACTAGTGACATCATTAATAATTTTCTAAAAGATATAATATTAGTTGATAAAGATGGCAATGTTAATATTAATTTACCTACTAAGAAAATGAGTAATGGTTTAACTTTTAAAACTGAACAATCATACTTTGTATCAGGTGATAGAATTATCAAATCTGTTGCTTCTAAACAGATAGTTGAATCATACCAAACAAATAATAACCATGAACCTAACTACACAGTCGAATATATGAAAAAAGACTTTAGCTATGATTTATATCAAATAGAATGGCTTGAAAAAACAAGTTTCAAAAAAGTTGATTTCCTAAATCTAGTACAAGCTATGAATATAATTGAAACTAAAGAGTCATTAATTTCAGATAGAATATATCCTAATTTTGCGAGCATCATGCGAAATAATGATCTAGCTACTGTTACTATAATGATAAAAATAAATAAAAGACTACCATATGTACTATATACTCAACTTGATAAAAATAGTATAGAAGAATTAAATCTTCCATTTTCTCTTTATAATTTAGTAGAAAGATTAAGATTTGCGAATACTGCTTTAGTAGTTAATAGTTTATTTAAAAAAGATAACCTTTCTGATACCCCTTTATCAACTGAAACTGACGATATTAGAAAATTATATCTTTCAATAGATAAGGTAGAAAATAACTTATCAAGAACCAGGTTAAAAGAATTATTTAATGAAAGATATGAACAAACTCCAGGTTTTCAAAAGAAAATAGGTGAAAATGGTTATTCCTTTCTTTCTTTAATTGGTTTTCTAGCCTGGTCAGCAACAATTATGTTAAGTGTTGCCGGAATTGTTTATGCCCTTATGATGTAGAAGGTACAAAAGTACTTTCTTTTTTAGTACTTGTAAATATCAGTAAATTTACATGAATGTTGTAAAGTATAACTAGGCTTTATAATATTAATTATGCTATAATTAGTAATGTAAATATATTAATTAGGACGTGATAGAGTGACATCAATATATAACTTAAGTTTAAGTGATTTAGAAGAATATTTTCTAAAACATAATGATAAAAAATTTAGAGCTAGTCAAGTATTTGAATGGCTATATATAAAAAGAGTTAATTCCTTTGATGA
>CAKPAQ010000171.1 GCA_934133015.1 uncultured Bacilli bacterium
TATGATTTAGAAGAAGCCCATAGACAAGACATAGCTTCAAGTTATGATACAGGCTTAGAGGAAGGAATGGAAAAAGGCATTGAGCAAGAAAAACTATCTATAGCAAAAAATATGTTAAAAGAAAAAATAGAAATATCATTTATTTCTAAAATGACAGGTTTATCTGTAGATACAATAAAAGAATTAGATTTAAAATAAAAAAGCTTTATATGAAGACACTAAAGTAGTATAGGTTATAATTGAAGTAGTTAATTACTATTTAAATAACGATAGTATTTCTTGTTGAATAAAAAAATATTTTAAGTATCATAATTATCTTGAAAGGAGATAATTATGGCACGTCATAAAGTTGAAATAAGTGGCGTGAATACAGCGAATATTAAAGTATTAAGTAGTGAAGAAACAGATAAGCTTTTCATAAAAATGGCCAATGGTGATCCATTTGCTAGAGAGGATTTAATAAATGGTAATTTAAAGTTAGTATTAAGTATCTTAAAGAAATTTAATAAAAGAGAAGAAAATATGGATGATTTATTTCAAGTTGGTTGTGTTGGTTTAGTTAAAGCAATTGATAACTTTGATCGCAGTCATGGGGTTAAATTATCTACATATGCAGTTCCTATGATATTAGGAGAAATAAAAAGATACTTACGTGATAATAATAGTGTTAGAGTTAGTAGATCATTAAAAGATCTAGCTTACAATACCTTAAAAGAAAAAGAAAGAATAACTTTAGAAGAAGGTAGAGAAGCAACTATTCCCGAAATAGCTAAAGCTCTAAATGTTGAAGAACACGATATAGTTTATGCGCTTGATTCAATGAGAAGTCCAGTTAGTATATTTGAACCAATATATAACGATGGTGGTGATACCATTTACTTATATGATCAAATTGAAGATAAAAAAGTAGCTAAAAGTGATTTAGATATAAATCTAGCGGTTGATAACGCAATTAATGATTTAAACGATAGAGAAAGATATATCATTGATGAAAGATATATAATTGGTAAAACACAAATGGAAATAGCTGAAGAATTGGGAATAAGTCAAGCCCAAATATCTAGATTAGAAAAAAATGCGATAAATACATTAAAGAAAGTTTTGAAGTGATTCATTTTAACTTTCTTTTTTTCATATAATTTGATAGGTGGTATTATGCGTTTATCAGATCTACAAAATAAAGATATAGTTAATATTGTTGATGGTAAAAACGTAGGAAACATAATAGATGTAAAAATAGATGAAGAAACTGGAAATATTGTATCTTTTATTATAGAGCCAAATAAAACATTCTTTTCTTTTTTTAATAGAGGAAGTGATACTGAAATTAATTGGAAAAGTATTAGTAAGATTGGCGAAGATGTTATTTTAGTTAAACTTAATTTATAGTATATTTTCACCTAGAGTAATGTTATAATAATAACTATTTAAAGGTGATTTCATGGATATTGATAGTATAGTAAAACTAAAAATTATTAAAAAAATTAAATCTAGTATAACTAATGATAAAGTAACTATTTATAATATTAAGGGAAGATGTCCTGAAAAATTAAGAACTTTGCATACAAAAAGATCCTATAATGATGGTTATTTTATTTGTGTAGATACTAATAATTATTCTTGTTTTTATGAGACAGATTTAAATCGTGAATCCTTTGGTAGTTTAAGCTTTTTTTCTATTAGTGATTACTCTGGGATTGATTTTAATGATTTTTTAAATAAAATTAGTGATTTAACTAATCAAGATTTAATTGTGACAAAAAATAATCTTTTATATCATTTAAAAAATGAATTAAGTAAGATTAAATTAGTTAGTATTTCTGATACTAAAATAGATAAGGTATTAATAGAGAGCATTATTAATAATGTGCCTAACTTAGAAAGAATTGAAATACGAAATTCAATTATTGATAATGAATGTGATTTTAATACAAATAAAGACGTTATTATTTATATTATTGATAGTGAAATAGAAAATTT
>CAKPAQ010000172.1 GCA_934133015.1 uncultured Bacilli bacterium
CAATGATAGTGGGAAATCTACCATTACATGGTACAAAACTATTAGTTAAAATCGCAATTAGTCTTTCTCTTTTAGAGTCGATTATCCTACAGCCAGTAACACCAACGGCATTACATCCAAAGCCCATACACATTGTAAGAGCCTGCTTACCACATGCTTGACACTTTTTAAAGCAGCGGTCTAAATTAAACGCAATTCGTGGTAAATAGCCAAAATCTTCTAATATAGTAAATAATGGAAAAAATATTAACATAGGTGGAAACATTACAGAAACAACCCAAGCTAAAGTTCGATATGATCCACTTACTATAAGTCCTGATAGCCAATTAGGGGCATGAAAAAAAGTAAATAAATCTAATAAGGGATCTTCTAATTTAAAAAGAAGATTGTATAGTATTTCTGATGGATAATTGGCACCTACAATAGTAATCCAAAAGATAAACATTAATAAAATAATCATGATAGGAATACCTGTTAATTTACTAGTTAAGATACTATCTAGTTTTCTAGATTTTTTGTCATAATTATTATTTTCGTATGTAACAACACCTTTTAAAATAGTTTCAGCATTTTCCATGATTTTTGATACGATATAGTCTTTCATATTATTAATGGTAAATTTTTGATTTAAATTATTGATAATTTCTTTTATTTGTGTGGAGTCACTTAGTTTAATATTTAAAAATTTATCAATATCTTTACAAATAATGTCATCATGATCGATTAATTTCATAGCTAACCAACGATGACTTAAATTATTTATGTGATAACTAGAAAATATTTCACTTAATGAGTTAATTGCTTCTTCTATATGCTGATTATATTTTACATAAAGTGGATTATAAGTGTTGTTTTCATTATTGATAACTTCTAATAATTTAACTAAACTTTTTTTGTTATGGGCACTAGTTCCAATTACAGGTATTCCTAATCTTTTTTGGAGTAATTTTAAATCTATAGTAATATGTTTTTTGGTAGCTTCGTCCATAAGATTAACAACTAATACTACTTTGGGAGTAATTTCTAATATTTGGAGAACTAGGTTCATATTTCTTTCTAAACATAAGGCATCACAGACAACGATTACTAAATCATTTTGTTCATAACATAGAAAATCTCTAGCTATTGTTTCTTCTTCGGAATGAGATATTAAGGAATATGTACCTGGTAAGTCATATATTTCAAAATCATTGTCTTTATATGAAAAATTACCAATCGCGTTACCTACGGTTTTACCTGGCCAGTTTCCAGTATGTTGTTTCATACCTGTTAAGGCATTAAATATAGTGCTTTTTCCGACGTTGGGATTTCCTGCTAAAACAATTTTTTTCATGATTCAAGCACCTCTACTTCTATTTGTTTACTATCTTCAGTTCTAAGTGCTACAATAGCATTACGAACTTTATAGGCAATGGGATCTTTAAAGGGACTGATTAATATACATTCTATTTTAGTACCTGGAGTGAAGCCCATATCTAGTAATCTTCTTCGTATAGAGCCGGTGTTTTTTAGTTCTGTAATAATACCTTTTTTACCTAATTTTAGATAATTAAGCGTAATTTTACTCATATTTTCACTTCCTATGAGTAGTATATTCATAGAACAAAAAATGGTACAAAAAAAAAACATTAGCAATTGGCTAATGTTAATTAATTGATTAATTTGATGGGGTTAGAACGATACGGTATGAATAGTCAGTACTATTACCACCAGCATTGTTGTTGAACGCGAATGCACCAGATTCAGAGCCAGAGTACCAATAACCACCGCGTATGAACCAAGGATAAGATGAATATACGAAATGGGCGTAATCTCCATACCAATTTGATTTATTTCTTGATTTTCCATCTGGGTCTGAAGTACTTTGAAATGGTCCCATTTCTCCTGTTGCATCTCCTAATATTCTATAATTATAATTAGTGTTTGTAGTTGATGTATATTTATCCCAATATTTTGTATAAGTACTATCTGTGAAGAAG
>CAKPAQ010000173.1 GCA_934133015.1 uncultured Bacilli bacterium
CAACTACATATTGGCGTACAATGAGTCCTTCAGGCTTTTCTGGAACATATGCCAGTACATGGTATTTATATGGTGATGGAAGAGTTGGTGGTAATTATTATACTAGTAACGCAACATTATTAAGACCAGTTATCAATCTTAAATCAGACACACCAACATCAGGCTCAGGTACAAGTACTGACCCCTTTATCATTAATTAATTTTTAAGACAAAGTAAGATAATAGTTTCTTTATTTTGTCTTTTATTTTATAATTAATATCGTAGAGGTTTTAATTATGATATTAAATGTTAGTGGTAGATGTGACATAGTAGCTTTTTATTCCAAATGGTTTATGAATAGATATAAAGAAGGATATGTAGATGTTAGAAATCCATTCTATTATCATCAAATTAGTAGAATTTACTTTAAAGATGTAGATTTAATAGTATTTTGTACTAAAAATCCAACTCCTATAATCCCATATCTAAAAGAAATAAATAAACCAATTCTTTTTCATGTGACATTAACTCCATATAAAAAAGATATTGAACCAAATGTTCCCAATAAAAAAGAAATAATAGAAAGTATTAAACAAATAGTAAATATTATTGGTAGTGATAACTTTTATTTACGCTATGACCCTATTGTTATAAATGAAAAATACCCAATATCATATCACATAAAAACCTTTTCCAAATTATGTAATTTACTTTCCGGATACGTTAAGCAAATAATTATCTCATTTGTTGACGACTATAAAAATGTTAGAAATAATTATCAAGTATTAAATATAAAAACACTTGAACCATCAGATTATGAAACAATAGGTAAAGAATTTAGTAAAATTGCCAAATCTAATAATATGACTGTCCAAACCTGTTTTGAAGAAGAAAACCTAGTAAAATATGGCTTTATTAAAAAAGATTGTCTTGATATGAACTTAGCCTTTAAATTAACTGGTAAAACCACTTTTAAAAAATGGAAAGCAAGAGGTTGTAATTGTGTTGAAATGGTGGATATTGGTACTTATAACTGTTGTCGTCACTTTTGTAAATACTGTTATGCCAATTATGATGAAAAAATGGTAATAGAAAATACTAAAAAACACGATCCCAAATCGTCTTTACTAATAGGCCATATTGAAAAAGAAGATATTATAAAAGTAAGAAAGAAGTAATACTATGAATGAAAATCAAATTGAAAGAGTTTTAACTAATTTATCAAAATCAAAATTTAGAAGTAGTTTTCATCTCAAAGAAAAAGATAAAAAATACATTGAAGATAAAAGCCTAGCTACGATAGAAATCCATGCCCATGACTTTATTAACAAACGTTTAGCACCAGCCATAATCCCAAATGATGGTAAACAAACTCCAATGAAAGGACATCCTGTTTTTATTGCTCAACACGCTACTGCTACCTGCTGTAGAGAATGTCTATTTAAATGGCATAAAATACCAAAAAACAAACAACTAACAGAACAAGAAACAACATATATTGTTAATGTAATTATGTCATGGATTAAGAAAAATATCTAAAACTGTAAATATAAAACCATATAAGATACTAAACTAATGATTTTATTCATATAATTGTGTTATAATCATATACAGATAGGTGTTGATAAGATGAAAGTTATAGTAAGTGCCGGTGGTACAGGTGGACATATTTATCCAGCTTTAACTATTATAAATAAAATTAAAGAAAAAGAACCTAATAGTGAAATACTATATATTGGTACTACTAATCGTATGGAAAGTACCATTATCCCAAAATATAATATTCCTTATTTTGGTATAAAAATTTCAGGATTAAATCGTAAAAATATTTTCAAAAACTTCAAAGTATTAAAAGAATATTCTAATAGTATCAAAATATTAAAAAAAGAAATAAAAAAATTTAATCCCGATATCGTTTTAGGAATAGGAGGTTATGTCACAGCCCCTGTTATTTATAC
>CAKPAQ010000174.1 GCA_934133015.1 uncultured Bacilli bacterium
GGACCCTAAAATACCAAAAAGTAAGTTAAATAAAATATCTCTTAGTGCGGTTAAAACACTATTAAAACAAGGTGTCATTAAAGAAATAAAAGAAGAACAATATCGCCTAGTTCAAAAGGAAAGCAAGATAGAAAAAAAAGAATTAACTCCTCTACAAAAAGAAGTAGTCTCTAAAATATTAGAATACAAAAATAGTAATGAAGTTTTTTTACTACATGGTGTTACTGGTAGTGGTAAAACTGAAGTGTATATGGAATTAATTGATGAATTATTAAAAGAGGATAAAACTAGTATTGTTTTAGTACCAGAAATATCTTTAACTGAACAGATAGTAGCTAGATTTAGAAATCGCTTTAATGATAGTATTGCTATCTTACATAGTCGTTTAAGTGCTGGTGAAAAATATGATGAATGGCGTCGTATCGCCCGTGGTGAAATAAAGATAGTAATAGGAGCTAGAAGTGCTATTTTTGCTCCTCTTAAAAATTTAGGTATAGTTATAATAGATGAGGAACATACAACTAGTTATAAACAAGATAATAATCCTAAATATAATGCCATTGATATAGCTAAATGGCGAACAAAATATCATAATTGTCCTTTAGTTTTAGGAAGTGCTACTCCAACTTTAGAAAGTTATGCTAGGGCTAAGAAAAATGTTTATCATTTATTAGAAATGAAAGAAAGAGTTGGTAAAAAGAAATTACCTAAAGTAGAAATAGTTGACATGAATCAGGAAATAAAAACTTGTAAAGGTCACTTTTCTAATTTGCTTATTACTAAAATGGAAGAGTGTTTGGATAATCATAATCAAATAATTCTTTTACTAAATAGGAGAGGTTATTCATCTTTTATATCATGTAAAAATTGTGGCTATGTAGAAAAGTGTCCTAACTGTGATATTACTTTAACTTATCATAAAAGTAGTAATATGCTTAGATGTCATTATTGGGGTTATGCAGATAATAAAAAGGATATTTGTCCAGAATGCCATGAAAAATCAATTACTAGTTTGGGAATAGGTACTGAAAAAATAGAAGAAGAATTAAATAAATATTTTCCACAGGCTAGGGTAATAAGAATGGACTTTGATACTACTAGTAAAAAAGGTTCACATGAGAAAATAATTAAATCATTTGAACAACATGATTATGATATTTTACTAGGTACACAAATGATAGCTAAAGGACTTGATTTTAGTAATGTTACTTTAGTGGGCGTAATTAATGCTGATACTAGTTTAAATATACCTGATTTTAGAAGTAGTGAGTATACTTATCAATTATTAAGTCAAGTTTCAGGTAGAAGTGGTCGAGGAGAAAAAGAAGGTAGTGTTGTAATTCAAACTTTTAATCCTGAACATTATTCAATATATTATGCAAGTAATCATGATTATTTAGGTTTTTACAACAAAGAAATGGAAATTAGACATCAATTATCTTATCCACCATATTATTTTTTAACTTCTATTAAAATAATTAGCACTGACTATGAATTAGCTAGAAATGAAAGTAATAAAATAAAAACTTATTTAGATAATAATTTATTAGATACTAAGGTACTAGGACCATCGGTAGCAAGTGTTTTCAAGGTTAATAATACTTATCGTTTTCAAATAATTCTAAAATATAAAAAAGATAAAAATCTATATTCAAGTTTAAAGTCTTTACTAGAACATTATAAAACTAATGCTAAGTTAAGAATTGATATTGATTTTAATCCTAATCACATTTAGGTTAAAAAGAATCAATATAAAAATAATTGTAAATCTAACAGTTAAACGAACAAGCTTATGCAAAATAAGAAGTTCGTTTTTTATACAAAATTGAAAATTAACTTTGAGTTAACAACAAACGTTAAATTTAGAGATAACGTCCCGTAAGAGCTTGTTATCTCTTTTTAAATGGAAAATCCCGTAAAATAAGGAA
>CAKPAQ010000175.1 GCA_934133015.1 uncultured Bacilli bacterium
CCCTAATGAATTCAATTGAACCCTTTGATTATAAAGATTTAGTTGATTTCGATGGAGCTTATTTATCTGGTTTCTTATCTGAAAAATATGATTTAACTAAAGACGAAGTAGAAAATATCGTTATTGAAAGAGCTATTAATACGGCTGTTGATGAATTAAAGAAAACAACAGCTTATGTAACTACTAATGTTAAAAATAAAAATTTTACTCCCGTTGATTTGGATAGTGAATACGTTCTTTTACCTGTTTGGCTTTTGAATATTAAATATAATGGTAAAGTATATCCATATGCTATGAATGGTCAAACTGGTAAAATGATTGGCGATTTACCAATTTCTAAAAAAAGAGTAGCTTTATTCTTTATTGGAACTTTCCTTATGCTAACTATTATAATAATTTTATTATTTATGATAGGAGGATTTAAGTTATGAAGAAATATTTGATAATTATTATAGCTATATTAACTTTTTCATTTATCAATGTTAACGCTAAAGAAATAACTACATATGAAAGAAATGAAGAAAATAGATATGGAATAAAAGATATATACGAATTAAAAGATAGTATTGTAAATAGAGCTATGCTAATCCCTTACGTAGATAGTAAAGAACTAATATATGATTTTTCTAATCTATTAACCGATGAAGAATATGAAAAACTACAAACCAAAATAAAAGATTTAAGTAATAATAAAAACTTTAGTATCGTTATTGTAACAACTGATGATATAAAAGGATTAACCGAAGTACAATATGCTGATGACTTCTATGACTATAATGATTTTAATAAAGATGGTGCATTACTATTAATTGATATGAATGATCGTTATGTATATATTTCAACATCAGGTAAAGGAGAATTAATCATTGATGAAGCTAGAATTGAAACTATCTTAGATGAAATTACACCAAATTTAAGTAATAGTAATTACTATAAAGCAATTGATGAATTTGCTGATTTAATAAATAAATACTTAGAAAAAGGTCCAAACAGTAAAATGGATAATTGCTATATCACTGATGATTTTGGTAATTATAAATGTTATAAGACTGTACCATATTATCTAATAATACCATTTTCTTTAATTACTACTATTGTTATTACAATAATAGGTTTATTAAGATATAAAAAAGTACTTTTAGCAACTAATGCTAATTTGTATTTAAATAAAAGCAAAATAAATCTTGGCCAAAAAATAGATAATTTTGTTAGTACCAACACTATAAAACATTACATATCATCATCATCTAGTAGTTCAGGTGGATCTAGTAGTCACCACAGTAGTTCAGGAAGTTCACATGGTGGCGGTGGTCGTCATTTTTAAAAATGTCATATTATTGGCATTTTTTTCATTGTTTAATTTTTTATTTTTAAGTAACAATAATAATGTAGTTATTTTTTAAAAGGAGATGATTACATGAATTTTAAGAAAAAACTACAAATAGTTTTAATCCTTCTTGTAACACTATTTCCATCTATAGTATTTGCATATTCAGATTATATTATTCCAGGTGGCGAAAATATAGGAATTAAATTAAATTCAAAATACGTCATGATTGTAGGATTTTATAAAGTAAACAACTCATATATTGGTGAAGAAGCAGGCTTTAAAGTAGGAGATAAAATTACTACAATTGAAGGTGAACAAGTAGAGTCAATTGACTCCATGATTAGTTTAGTAGACAAATATAAAAATAATAAGCAAATAAAAACTAATATAATTCGTAATAAAAAAGAAATAGCCGTAAACTTAGAACTCCAATTAGATGAAACTGGTGTATATAAAACAGGATTATATGTAAAAGACCAAATAAACGGAATTGGGACATTAACTTATATTGACCCTAATACTAATAGTTATGGAGCACTTGGACACGAAATCGCCGATAAAGCAACTCTTCAGAAAAT
>CAKPAQ010000176.1 GCA_934133015.1 uncultured Bacilli bacterium
TATGAAAATTCAATTTTTTAAAATTGAGCAAACTGATAAATCTTTAATTATTTGTGTAAATGAAGAAGACTATCAAAAAATAAAAAAGATAAAAACAATATATGATATAAGAGTAATAAAATTATATGGCCCTATTAAAATAAAAACTTTTATAAAAAAATATAAACTTTTTTTGGTATTATTACTAGTCAACTTTTTATTTATGATGTTTTTAACTAATATAATTTTTGAAGTACAAGTTATTCATACAAAGAAGGAAATACGAGAGTTAATATATGAAGAATTAGAAAAAAGGGGAATTAAAAAATATAAATTTATTTTACCATTTGCTAAACAAGAAAAAATTACAGAAGACATTATAAAAGAAAACCGCGATACTATTGAATGGATGGAAATAGAAAGAATTGGTGTTAAATATGTAGTAAAAGTAGAAGAAAGAAAAATCAAAAACTTAGATACTGATAATGAGCCACGTGATTTAGTAGCTAAAAAAGATGGATATATAACTAATATAGAAGCAAGTAAAGGTTATGTTTTAGTTACACCAGGGACATATGTAAAAAAAGGTGATATATTAGTAACTGGTAGTATAAAAAATAAAGATACTTTAATGGCTAAAGTTAGAGCTACTGGTAAAGCTTATGCTGAAACGTGGTATGATGTGACTGTTGAGTTACCTTATCATTATAGTGAGACTAAAAAAACAAATAAAAAAAGAAAAACATTAACAGTTAATTTCTTTAATAAAAACTATAATTTGTTTACATTTGTTAAATATAAAAATAAAATAATAAAAAATAAATATAAATTAAAAAATAACTTATTACCTATATCTATTTCTATAAATGAAGAGTATGAAATAAATAAAATAGATAATGTTTATACTAAAGATAATGCTTTAATTGAGGCAAGTAAAATTGCGAGAGATAGACTTCAAAAAAAATTAAATCATGATGATACGATATTATATGAAAAAAGTTTGAAAATTACAGAAGAAGATAGTAAAATAGTAGTAGTAATATTTTTTAAGGTTAAAGAAAATATAACTGACTATAAAGAAATAACAGATGAAGGGTTAGAACTAGAACAAGAAGGAAGATAGGTGATAGTATGACGCCACTTGATAGTACTATTAGAGGAGTTATGGAATTTACTTGGCCGATGATAGTAATTTGTATTTTGATTATTTCTTCTATTAGAATTACAGGATTAATTAAAAACAGACAACCATTTGTTGTATATGAAGAAATATTAAAATTATTTTTCTTAATTTACATATTATGTTTGTTCCAAATAGTTACATTTCAAGATACAACTTTAGTTGTTGGCAATAATAATTTTAACTTATCTCCATTTAAAGAGATACTAAGATATAGAATTGGAAGTAGATTATTTTTTAAGAATGTAATTGGTAACTTATTAATGTTTATACCATATGGCTTTTTTGCTTCATATTTTACTAAAAATAATAAATGGATAATTTCTTTTCTTTTAGTGACTATTGCATCAGTAAGTATTGAATTCACCCAATTAGCTATTGGAAGAGTATTTGATATTGATGATGTTATTTTGAATGTAACAGGTGGTATGATTGGCTTTTTAGTTTATTGGCTTCTTGCTAAACTTGGTTCATCTTTACCTAAAATGTTTTCGAGGCCATGGTTTTTAAATATCTTGTCAATTTTGTCAGTTATAGGATTTATTTGTTATGTATGGAAGGTGATGATATAGATGAATACTTTTGAAATATTTAATGAAACAGAAGAAAATTTAGATAATGAAATAGAAGATTTAAAACAATTATTAGAATATGCTTTAAAAAGAGAAAATTTGGATAATGTTGAATTTGATATTATATTTGTAGATAATGACAAGATTCATGAAATTAATAAAAACTATCGTGGTG
>CAKPAQ010000177.1 GCA_934133015.1 uncultured Bacilli bacterium
GGTGCATACTTAAAGAAAGATTTATCTGTAATTGAACTTGCTAAAAAGAAGAAATTATTAAATCGTGTTTTAGAAACAGAAGTGCCAGACGAAATATTTGAACAATTAGAAAATATCATTAAATAAATAAGTAAAGGGGGTTTACTTATGGCTGGAGAAAGACAAGATTATTTATCATGGGATCAATACTTTATGAGTATTGTTACTCTTTCATCAATGTATAGTTATGGTTCTGGTTCCTGTCTAGTAGATAGTGACAACCATCTTCTATCAATAGGAGGTAAAGATATTCCATATACTATTAAAGAAGAAATCCCATTTGATAAAAGATTAGATTATTTAGTTAGTCCCATTTCTAATTCCTTATTTACCTTTAAAGGAAATAGATCTGAGTTTACTAAAGGTACAATTTATGTATCCGATTTTCCAACACCAGAAGATGCCAAAAATCTTGCCCAAGCAAGACTAAGCAGAATGGTTTACTTAACTAATAGTCTTAGCCAAGTAGATGAAAAAATATCAAAAAAGATTTTAAATCAAGCTAATATAGCGACACTTTCTTACTTTGATGAGTCTTATTCTAGAGAAAACTATGAAGAATTTTTACTCCAATTTAAAGAAGTAATTAACAAATACTTAAGAAGAGATATTACATCTTGTAATTCTAAAGATGAGTATTTTATGGCTATAGCTACTTTGTCAGCTTTAAGAAGTAAGGATCCATCTACTCAAGTAGGAGCTTGTTTAGTTGATGGCGACAATCGAGTTATCTCAGTTGGCTACAATGGAACTCCTTATGGAATGAGTGATAAAAATATGCCATGGAGTAGTTTAGGAGAACAAACTGGAGATAAATTAAATATTAAAGATTCATATGTCGTTCATGCTGAAGTTAATACCTTAGATAATTACAGAGGGCAACAAGATGATTTAGAACAAATGAAATTATATGTAACCTTTTCACCTTGTATAAACTGTATAAAAAGATTAAGTATGCAGCGCTTAGAAAAAATAATTTGGTTACGTAACTATTCAAATAGTGATGCCTTAATGAATTATAATAATTGGTTTGGTAAATCAAATATTAATTTTTCTAAATATGATGATAGAGATTGGACTAAACCTTACTACAAAGAGTTTTTCCATGAAACGACTAAAGTAATAAAAAGGAATCTAAGTAAAGAAAAGAAAATAATATATTAATAATAAAGGAGGGTGATTTATATGATGAGTGTTTTAGAATATGCAGAAGATGTTAATAAATCAGTAGAAGAAATACTAAAATTATGTAAAAAGTTAGATTTTAAAGTAGAAAGTGAAGATGATTTACTTGATCAGGATGAAATAACAATCTTAGATAATGAAATTCAAGATAGTGAGGATTATATCGTATCAGATGAAGAAAATGATTATGATGATGATGAATTATTTGAAAAAGTAGAATCTCTTGCCGCTAATACTAAGATAGGAAATGAAAAACAAAAGACAAAAATCAAATCAAAGAATAAAACTCAAGTAGAAAATAATGAATCATTTCTAAAAAATAAAAAAGAAATTTATAAACATCGTGAAAAACTAAAAACTAATGAACAAGAAGTAAGTAAAGATACTATCTTATATAAAGAAAACATGACTGTAAAAGAACTTGCTGATTTATTAGAAGTATCTTCAAGTGAATTAATAAAGAAATTAATGGGACTTGGAATAATGGCTACTTTGAATAATTCATTAAGTTTTGATGTAGCAGAAATATTAGTACTTGAATATGATAAAACTCTAAAACAAGAAGAAACTGCTGATATAGCTAACTTTGAAAAATATGAAATAATTGATGATGAAAAGGATCTAGTAGAACGTCCACCAGTTGTAACTG
>CAKPAQ010000178.1 GCA_934133015.1 uncultured Bacilli bacterium
TGACTCAATCTATCATCCAATACTCTATAATATTTATCTCTATTTTCTTTTTCTATTTTCATTTTTAATAATTTTGTATCACAAATACTCCATTCTATATTCAAGCCATTTAATAATTGAATCTGATCTTCTGTTATTTTGCATTTAGACTTTCCATTATAAGCCCGACGTTGCGTATTTAACCAAGTACCTAATTTTATTCCTTTTTGAGTTATATAATTTCTTGGTACATTAATATTTCCGTGTTCTTCATAATACTTTTTTAATGCACTATAAAATTCATTCCATTTTTCCTTTTGGACTTCCCATTTTATTCCTAAATCATTTAATAACTGAATTTGATCTTCTGTTATTTTACTTTTTCCTTTTCCTTTATATGCTGATCGTTGATTATTTAACCATGAACCTAATTTTACTCCTTCTTGAGTTACATAATTTTCAGGTATATCTATATTTCCATTTTTTTTATAATATTCCTCTAAAGCATAATAATTTTTATCCCAATTTTCTTTTTGAACTTCCCATCTCATTCCCAAATCATTTAATAATTGAATTTGATCTTTTGTTATCCTATGATTATCTTTTCCTTTATAAGCTTTACGCTGATTATGCAACCATGAACCTAATTTTACTCCTTCTTGAGTTATATACCCTCTAGGTACATCAATATTTCCATACTTTTTATAATACTCTTCTAAAGCATAATAATAATTGTCCCAAGTTTTCATAGATATATCCCAAGTCATTCCCAGCTTATTTAATAATTTTTCTCTTTCTACATCTTTACAAGTAAGCCTTTGTTTATTCAACCAAAAACCTAATCTTAGGCCTTCTTCCGTTTCATATTTATAAGGTACATCAATATTTCCATGTTCTTCGTAATACTTTTCTAAAGCACTATAATAATTATCCCAAGTTTCTTTTTGAAATTCCCATTTCATTCCTAAATCATTTAGTAATTGAATTCGAGTTTCATTTAATTTACAATTACCTTTTCCTTTATAAGCTTTACGTTGATTTTGTAACCACTGACCTAGTTTTAAACCATTCTTAGTTTCATATTTAATAGGTACGTCAATATTTTTATGATCTTCATAATATTTTTTTAAAGCATTATAACACTTGTCCCAGTTATCAACATGGTAATCCCATATCATTCCTAAATCATCTAATAATTGAATTTGTTCTTCTGTTATTTCAACCTTTCCTTTTCCTTTATATGCCTTTCTTTGATCATTTACCCAGTAACCTATTTTTAGGCCTTCTTCTGTTTCATATTTAAAAGGTATATCAACATTTCCATGTTCTTCGTAATATTTTTTTAAAGCCTCATAATTTTTAAGCCATGAATCACTAATAGAATTCCAATTTATCTTAAGTTTTTCTAATTTTTCTATTTTAGTTTTAGTTATTTTTTCACTTTTTTCTTTATATAATCGTTTTTGATTACGTAACCAGCGTCCTAAAAATAAGTAATTTTCTGTTTCATAGTAATAAGGTACATTTATGTCTCCATGTTCTTCATAGTATTTTTCTAAAGCACTGTAATATCTGTCCCATGGTTTCCACATTATTCCAAGTTTATTTAAAAGATCTATTTGTTCTTTGGTTAACTTATTATTTTTCTTTTTTTGATAATTTACTTTTTGTTGATGTAACCATTTTCCTAACATTAAATCACCATTAGTTTTATAATAATAAGGTACATCGATATCACCATGTTCCTTATAATATTTTTCTAACTCATGGTACCAATCCATCCATTCTAGTACTTTAGGCATAATTACTACCTCCACATTCTTT
>CAKPAQ010000179.1 GCA_934133015.1 uncultured Bacilli bacterium
ATCTAGAGAAATTCAAGAAATGGCTGATGAAAAAGCTAAAATACCTATGTTAGGAAAAACGGAAAGTCTTAATGCATCTGTTGCTGCGGGAGTGGTAATGTATGAATATGTAAGACAAAAATTATCAAAATAAAAAGGACTAAAATAGTCCAAATCGTTTATTCTTTAACTAAAACTTTAGTTCCAAGATCAACATATTCTCTAACGATCATAACATCATCATGAATCATATTAACACAACCATGTGAACCGTCTGTTAAATAGGTTTCACCGCCAAAATCTTCAAGGCTACGCCAACCATGTTTAAAGCCATCTTCATGGGTATGATATTGAGCATCATGTAATCCTTCCCCACCATTATATTTCATCATAATATCTACATATGATTTATAAGTAGGTCCAACTAATTCCCTTGAAGTAGTAATATTATATATTTCAAATAAACCTTTATCACTTTCATTTTTTCCTGGTTTTCCAGTTATAACTGGTGAATATAAAATTATCTTATTATCTTTATATAATTTTAATTCTTGACTACTTATATCAACTACTACAAAAGTACCTGTTAATTCTTCTAAGTTATTAGTAGTATTAACATAACCAATATATTCATTAGTTTTAACTAAACAAGTATCATCTAATTGATCATATACTTCTAAACATTCTAATTTAGGTAATGTTACTATTTCATCTTCGCCACTATCAGATAAAAATGATGGAATTGTCAATTCTACTTCATCAGTAGCATAATATACTTTCTTTATATTACCTAGATTTATCAAATCCATAACATCATCCATTGTATCAGCAATCTTTTTTTGTGTAACTTCTTCAATTTGTTGAACTGAATTAGTTGTAGTTAAATTACTATTTAAATTAGTAGTTGAAAAAGTAGTTTGATCACTATTATCTATTGGAATAATAATTTTAGAAATATCTATATTTTTAACTTCTTCCTTACCACAGGCAATTACATTACTACCTAACATGCTCATTAATGAAATTAATAATAATTTGTTTTTTAATAATTTAAGTTTTTCCTTATTCATGTTTTTCCCTTCTTCTATTTATATCTTTTAATAAGAGTATGACTATTATAGCACCAAATATTCTACTTGGTTAGACTTTTTTTATTTTTTAATACACTTTTAATTATATTCAAATAGTATTTAAAATTATCTGTATTAATAAAAATAACTAATAATATAATATTTGGAACTATAAAACTAATTAATACATTGAAAACAAATTTTAAATAGATACTAGAAATACAAAATGAAGTTGACAATAAATATGTAACACCTGCTACAAATAAAAATAATATTATATAGCCAAGTGTTTCCTTTGTATAATCTACATAACTTCTATCAAATAGTTTCTTATAAACATATTTTGGATAACTATAGCACCACAATGCAAAGCCACTAATTATAGTACCCATAAATACTCCAGCAAGTCCAAACAACTTACAAAAAATAATACTAAAAATTATATTCAAAATAGATTCAACTAATGGAACAAATCTATCCTCATAAAAAATACCAGCCGCCTCTTTAAAACTAGAATAAGTATTTCTCATTAATTTTTGATACAAATTAAATACCAATGTACTAAGAACTATAAATGGTAAGACAAAATCATTGCCTAACCAGATAGAAATAAAACTATCCATAATTATCAAGAATGAAGTTGCTGAAAAGGTAGCTATCCAAAAATTGAAAAATCTTATTTTTTTAAAAATATCAAAGCACTTTTCTTTGTTTTCAGTAACAAGCATATTACCTATACT
>CAKPAQ010000180.1 GCA_934133015.1 uncultured Bacilli bacterium
ATATGGGTGATTATAATCATATTCTAAAATATTAAGCTTCCTTGTTTTATTATAAAATCGGTGTTAAAATAAGTTACTAGAAGCAATTAATATTATTGATCAATTGGAGACTATTATGTTTGAACTAAAATCAAAATATAAACCAAAAGGTGATCAGCCACAGGCAATTAAAGAATTAGTATAAGGAATAAATGAGAGTAAAAAAAAGTCGAGTTTTATTAGAAAATTTTTAGGTTTATTTAATCACTCGAAAATCTAAGTAAAACTAGATAACGAAATGTAAATCTGTGGCCAAAATTCGTATTCATTTGTGTCTTAAAAAAGCTGATTTTATATTGTGGTTATTTTGAATAAAAATATAAAAATAGGAGGATAATTTAGATGACAAAAGTTAGTGTTATTATTCCAGTTTATAATGCAGAAAAATATTTACAACAATGTATTTCAAGTATAGCCAATCAAACAATGAAGGATATTGAAATACTTGTAATTAATGATGGTTCAACTGATAATAGTTTAAATATATTAGATGAATTATCACAAAAATATAAAGGTACATTAAAAATTTTTGATAAAGAAAATGGTGGGGCAGGGTCTGCTAGAAATATTGGAATAGAAAATGCAAGTGGAGAGTTTATTAAATTTGTTGATGCAGATGATTATCTAAAAGCAGATATTTTGGAAAAAATGTATAACATTGCTAAAGAACATAATGTTAAATTAGTTAGGGGAAATTATCGAACTATAATAGGACCAATTAGAGCAGAGGATAAGTGTAGTTGGAGTGATGTACAAGGTAGTAAAGTTATAGATGTAAGAAAAATTAAAGATTATATAGTAACAGAAACTCCTGGAATAGGAAATAAATTGATAAGTCGTAATTTAATAGGAGATTTAAGATTTCCAGAAAAAACAAAGTGGGAAGATCTAGCAATTATGCCTGTTATTGTAGCAAGTTCTGAAAAATTATTTCATATAGATGAACCAGTTTATAATTATAGAGTGAATATGAATACAACTATAAAAGATTTTATTAACAAAATTCCTAATATTCTAGATATAATTAAATGCTTGGAAAATATAGAAAAACAAATGGAATTAAGAGGTTTGTCAGAGGAATATAAAAATCAAATTGAAAGCTTATATATTTTACATACTTTATTTAGAGTTGAAAATGCTATGCTTTGGGTTAATTTTCCACATAAGAAAAAAGAGATAGTAGTAAGCTCTTTATTAGGTATTTTAGATGCTAAGTATCAAAATTGGCAGGAAAATCAAATTGTTAAACAATATAGGTCTAATAATCCTTTATTTAATTTTGATATGAATAGACTTGATAAATATATAAATGATGAGTATAGAAATGTTGATAGAGAAACATCAGAAAGTAATATAAGAAGTTCTTTCAGATAATTCTATAAAAATGATAGGAAGCATTAAAGTAGCTTCCTTGTTTTATTGTAAAATAAGTGTTAAAATAGGTTACTAGAAAACGTTTAGTTGTATTTAGTAAATTTGCGACCGACATGTGTGTCCTATGCGTGTCTACCAAAAAAATGACCTATCGGTTAAGCTCTAGGCCATGAATTTTTGATGATTAGACACGAATTTATTGGTTGATATGAGTCATAATAAGGGGTCATATGTTTAAATTAGAATCAAAATATCAACCTAGTGGAGATCAGCCACAGGCAATTAAAGAATTAGTAGAAGGAATAAACGAGGGTAAAAAAAGTCAAGTTTTATTAGGGACAACTGGAACTGGAAAAACTTTTACGATTGCTA
>CAKPAQ010000181.1 GCA_934133015.1 uncultured Bacilli bacterium
CTTATGATGAAAATAAAGAAGTTATTGATGTTGATGTTATAAAATGAATGATATGAGGATAAACAATCGATTCATATAAATCGTTGTTGCCAAAAAAATGTAAACTCTTATGTTGTTGATACAGACTGATGGTTATTAGAACTTTTAGAGATAATATAAAAACTACTTCCAATTTAATTTGGAAGTAGTTTTATTTTTTTAGTAACTAAATTTTGTGTAAAACTTATTAAAATATATGGTACAATAACTATATATAGGGAGGATTTTATGGTAAATTTAGAAGGAAAATTAACAGTAGATGACTTAATAGTTGAGTATATGATGTATAAAGTTAGAAATGGTTATGAAACAAGTTTCTTAGCATCAGAGTTTACAGAATTTTTGCATTTTTTTGAAAGTAAGATGCCAGTTGAAGACTCATTATATGAAGGTGAAAAATTATTTCAAAGATTTTTTGAACGAAAATTAGAACATGATTGGTCAATTACCGATTATAATACCGATAAAAAAAAGCAAATACCACATATGGATATGGTATACAGTAATAATGATAAAGACTATTTAATTAAAGCAAATTATAAACTAGGTGATTATGATAAAAGTGTTATCACTACATATTTTATGGATAAAGGAATGGGTCGATATGATGACTTTAAGGGTGAAACATTTAAAATTAGAAGTATTATTGGGGAATGGCTAGCAGATTATCCTAAAAGAAAAATTGATGAATCAATTGAAGTAGAAGAACAAAATTTGAGTGTAGGGAAGTATATTACTGCTGGGATTATGACTAATATTTGGAATAGTTACATAGATAAACAAATTCAAAATCATACTTGGCCTAGACAATGTACAGATATAAATAAATATTTGCTTGAAATGGATTTAGCTGAGATTATTGGTACAAAATCAATAAAAAAAGATTTAATTGAACTATATAGTGCTCTTTCAAAAAGAATAGCCATTTTATATCAACAAGATAAAAATTTAAAAATTAATACTTTTACAAGTAACTATTTAGCTAATTCAAATTATAAATTATTAATTCAAGGCTATGATGATACAATGAGTATTGGCTTTGGTAAAGGTAAAAGCTCATTAGAAGTTGATATGGAAACCGCAATATTTAGAGAAAGCCACGAAACTTATGGTGTATATTTTTGGGATGAAGATCCAGATGTAAAAGCAACTATTTCAACAATTGAAAATGAAGATGTAAAAAAATTAGTTAGAAATTTGGATAATCAAAATCAAAAAAATATTTAAAAGTTATTTTAATTCTTCTATTAGGACATAATAGAGGAATTTGTGTTATATTTGGCAACAAACTCGAACTTTCTATAGTTTGAGTTTTAATATTTTTAATTTTATGATAAGATATTTATGAAATTAAATTAATTGTAAAAAGATTAGTAATGAGGAAGTGTTTTTAGTGATGGAAGACTATACCATAACAATCCAAGATATACAACATAATTATTTTCATTTTACTCCTAAAAATAATTTACATTCGATTAAACAAGATGGCCTTGTTCCCAGAATTGGAAAAAATGCTAAATTTATAGAAAAATCAGAAAAAGTATTTTTTGTTGAAGGATTAGACAATATGTTAATTCTTTTCGATTGTTGGATTAATTGTTATTATTATATTCCCAAAATAAGGTTTATTTATGCATTAGGTACACATCTTTTAAGACAAAAATGGTTTCCACAAATTATTGCAGATACCTATTT
>CAKPAQ010000182.1 GCA_934133015.1 uncultured Bacilli bacterium
TATTTATAGAAGGTGAGAAAAATGAATTATCAAATTAAAATGGAAGAAATTATTAAAGAAAATCAAGCCAAAGGAAAAATTCCAACTCTTCTATTACATAGTTGTTGTGCTCCATGTTCTTCATATGTATTAGAAACCTTATCTACTTATTTTTTAATAACTATTTTTTATTATAATCCTAATATAACTGATGAAGACGAATATAAAAAAAGAGTTAATGAACAAAAGAATTTTATTAATCAACTATCTCCTAAAAACAAGATAACCTTTATAGAAGGTGATTACGTACCTAAAACTTTTTATGATACAATACGTGGTTATGAAAAATTAGGTGAAGGAAGCGAAAGATGCTTTAAATGTTACAATTTGAGATTAGAAGCAACAGCTAAAAAAGCTAAAGAGCTAGGATATGATTACTTTACCACCACCTTATCAATTAGTCCTTATAAAAATAGTAAAGTCTTAAATGAATTAGGCGAGCAACTTGCATCTAAATACAATATTTCTTATTTATATGCCGATTTTAAAAAGAAAAATGGTTATAAAAGAAGTATAGAACTTTCTAAAATATATAATCTTTATCGTCAAGATTACTGTGGTTGTATATATTCCAAATTAGAACATCAAGAACGATTAGAAAAATGTCATAATTAAAATTATAATGAATATATTCCTATTGTAGAATAGGAGTGATATAGTGGCTATAATTAAATATTTAGAAAATAATAATGAGGATCGTACTTATGAATTAAATGATAAAAAGTTATTTTGCTTATTTACAGGAGATAATGTTAACTACAAGTTAAAAACTGATGGCCTAGTAGAAGTATCCGATGTCTGGATAGATAAATGGCCTTATTATAGAGATAGCGATTTAACTGGTTTTGGTACTTTAAAAAGACATGAAGTTGTGATAACTGATCCAAGTTTTGTTTTAATTGAAAAAAATATAAATGGAAAAAAAATTAAAAATTTTTATCTAAACTCATTATATATTGAAGCTCTTGCCAAAAATAAATATTTGTCATATACTCAAATAGAATTCAATGAAAGGACAAAGATGATAGTTAAATCTTTAAATGAAAGTGTATGGATGTTAAAAAAATAGTAGTTGGGAACCTTTTAGAAAACTGTTACATTCTTATTAAAGATAAAGAATGTTTAATAGTAGATCCAGGTGATAATAGTGATTTAATAATATCAGAAGTAGGAAACCTAAATGTATTAGGAGTACTAATAACACATCACCACTTTGATCATGTTGGTGCCCTTAAGGAAATATTAGACAAATATCAAGTTAATTTATTTGATTATCAAAATGGTAATAATAATTATAATATTGGCCCATTTAGTTTTGAAATAATTTCAAATCCAGGTCATACTAAAGATTCAGTAAGTTTTTATTTTGAAAAAGAAAATACTATGTTTGTTGGTGATTTTATTTTTAAAAATAGTATTGGGCGATGTGATTTACCAGGTGGTAACTTTAATGAAATGCAAACAAGTCTAACTAAAATTAAAAATTATAGTGATAATATTATTTTATATCCAGGTCATGGTGAATCAACTTTGCTTGGTGATGAGAAAAAATTCAACCCATATTTTAATTAATAGTGTCAAACTATGTGATAAGTAATTGATAAAAAAAAGAAATTATGTTAATATTCTTAATGTAAGAATAGGAGTTGTAATTATGAGTTTTGATGCAGTTTTACTTATCATTCTAATAG
>CAKPAQ010000183.1 GCA_934133015.1 uncultured Bacilli bacterium
ATCTCAAACTGAAAATAATTCTAATAAAGAAACAACTACTAAACCTAATTACCAATCAATTTTTGATACAATATCAAGTGATGAAACTTTTGTTACTTATTATGTATATATAGTAAGAGAACAAGATACATTAGAATATATAACAGATAAATATAAAGTAACTAAAGAAGATCTTTCATTATACAATGATATTGAAAACATTAAACCTGGTACTAAAATTATAATTCCATGTCATAATGAGTAAGCAACAACTATTAGAAAAATATAATATTTTTCCAATAAGTTATAAAAAATTAAAAAATGTTGATATATTAACTACCAATAAACAAAAATTAGTACTAAAGAAGGGTTCTAATTATAATATTTATGAGTACTTAAGATTAAAAAAATTCAATAATTTTCCTAGTTACTTAACTAATAATGATGATGAATTTGAATTAACTGAATACTTAAATAATTCAAATGTACCAGATGAACAAAGAATAGAAGATTTAATTTATTTAGTAAGTATTTTACATACAAAAACAACATTTTATAAAAATGTTGATGAAGATAAAATAAAAAAAATATATGAAGATTTAAGAAAAAAACAAGATTATCTATATAATTTTTATTTAACTATGCAAGATAGTATAGAATTAGAAGTTTACATGTCACCTAGTCATTATCTATTAATAAGAAATATTTCTAATTTTTATAAATGTATAATAAAGAGTAAAGAGTATATAGAAAAATGGTATCAGCAAATAAAAGATAGTAAAAAAATGAGATACTGCATGATACATGGTAATCTTGATAAAAGTCATTTGATTGAAAATGATAGTATTTATCTAATAAGTTGGAATAAAGCTAAAATAGGTATACCAATCTATGATCTAGAAAGTATTTACAGATTAAATCAAGAAAATATTGATTTAATAGATTTATTAGATGTATATCAAACTAAGTATGAGTTAAAAGATGAAGAAAAATATTTATTATTTAGTTTAGTAGCACTCCCAGATAAAATAGAAGCAAAAGATAATGAATATGATAATGTAAGAGAAGTATTAAGAGTAGTAGAATATGTAAATAAAGTTAAAAATGTATTATGGAAAGACTAAAAAATAATTCTAATAAAACCTATTATAACTAAAAGCATTAGAAATAAAATTAATATTACATTAAATCTTGTAAGAAAGAAAATAGTAAATAATACTTGCCAAAAAAGTATAATTAAAAGAGATAATAAAATTCCCATATATAATATACTAGTTTTTCTTTTAATTTTACATGCTTCACAGTTACAGAAAAATTTATGACGATTGTTTTTAAACATAGTTATTCACCTAATACATTGTATGAAAAAATATAAAAAATGTTAATTAAGAAGACTATTAGTGATTAAGCTAATAGTTTTTAGTATATAAGGAAAGTGCGTTTATCCTGATTTGTCTTTTGTTCTCATTGACATATATTTAATGACAAAGTATAATTTAATTGTAAAATATAGGAGGATGGATATGAGTAATAACAAGAAATTAGTTTTATCATTATTAATAATATCAGGAATCCTATTAGTCTTTTTTGGAAGTAGTTATTCGCTTTTTAATCTATCAAAATATGGAAAAATCGAAAATAAATTAGTAACGGGAACTTATAAACCAGTTGAATATACAGAGTCAATTTTAAATGGAACAGACCCAGTATTAAAAGATAACTTAGTGCCAGTAACAATAGCT
>CAKPAQ010000184.1 GCA_934133015.1 uncultured Bacilli bacterium
ACGCATACCACAGTTTAAAAATAGAGTTATAATTGCATAATCACGCTCTTGATTTCTATCATCATTATCTTTTACCGCTTCTAATAATTTTTTACTATCATCTAAAGTTAAATATTTAGGAATTCTTTTATCAAGTTTTGGTGTTTCTAGATTTTGAGCAGGATTTTTTTCGATTAAATTTGCTTTATTGCAAAGATAATTAAAGAAAACACGAATACTTGAAACTTTTCTAGCACGAGTAGCAGCCTTGCTATTATAGTTATTTGTTAAAAAAAATAGGAAGCTATGTATATCATCTAGAGTTATTTTAGAAACTGTTTCTAAAGTCATATTCCTTATACTTATATTTTTCAAATCTTTTTCATTAGTTAATTTAAAATGATACATTATATATTTTAAAAAGGTATTTAAATCATAATTATATTCTTTAACAGTATTTTGAGACTTATTTAAAATTGTAGCCGTATAGTCTAAGAATGAGTTCAAAAATACTGGATTATCTTCTATATTAATATAAACATTTTTCATAGTATATCACAATCCTTTTCTTTAGAAATTTAGTACATTATACCATAATTTCTTGTGTGGAGCAAAATTTAAATTTGAAAAATATAAATTTTGATTGTAGTTATTTTATATAATAAAATTCTGGAATTTTAGTGTTAAATCTTTATGATAATAAAATTTGCAAAGTTTCTATTTTCATTTTAATAAAAAATAATCTTTTATTGTAATATAGAGGTTCTAATCTACCAATTGAAAATCAATTTTAAGCTAATTTGATTATTAAACAATCTCGTTATATGTTTAAAATTTTATAAGTTGATTTTAAGTATTTTAAATTTAATATATTATATGTATAGATTATAATTATAACTTTTTGAATTTCTATTATGCAAGCACTTTCTTATTTTCGAATGTTAATATTATTGTTGCATACCAAGGAATTTTATATGTTAAATCTCTAAAAAGACCTAAAATAATGGCTTACGAGAATCGATTTTAAGGCATTTTTATTTTAAAGCCATATAGTTTATTGACTGAAAATATAGCAAATACGGGGATTTTTGGGCTTTAATGATTTTTGAGAAAAATTTGAAATAAGATTCAAAATATGGAAAAAATTATCAGGATACTAAAGAAGCTCATAGATATAAAATCTATAAGATGTTGGATAATAAAAGGTACAATCTTATATAATGATAGTTAGTAAAGTACTAAAGACTAAAAATCTTTGAAAGTACTGGGTAGGACTAAAATTGCAAGTTTATTACTTTTAACCCACACTCTTTTACGCAAAACTTTGATTTTGTGCAATGTTCGATATTCCATATTTCCTATCCTCTCCTATACTAAAAATTGCCTAGGAAGAAATTTCCTAAGCTTAGTTTTAATTTAATTATGAAACTCTCTCCCATAATTTTTTACTAATTTATAATTAAGCTTTTTATTTTTTATATTTTATTTCCTATTTTTTTAATTTATAAAAATTCGCAAATTTTAAAATTTTTCTATTTTTTCATTTTTATTAAAATTTTATATTTTTAAATAATTATTTTAATAAATCATTTTTTATTTCTTATTCTAATATAGAGGTTTTGAAAAAATAGCCTCTTCCCCTCTCTTCTGCTATTCAAACGACAAATTGCTTTGGCTGTTTGAATTGCAGCCTCTTTAGTAGCTTTAGCTA
>CAKPAQ010000185.1 GCA_934133015.1 uncultured Bacilli bacterium
AGCAAGTGGTGAAGCCGGAGGTATTACTCAAGCAATAGGTGCATATCAAGTTGTTTGTAATGGTAAAAAGATTACCTTTATTGATACTCCTGGTCATGAAGCATTTACGGAAATGAGAGCTCGTGGCGCTAGCGTTACTGATGTTGTTATAATCATAGTAGCTGCAGATGATGGAGTTATGCCTCAAACAAAAGAAGCAATTGATCATGCTAAAGCAGCTGGTGTACCAATAATAGTAGCTATTAATAAAATGGATAAGCCTGATGCTAATCCTGATAGAGTTTTAACAGAACTTGCTGAATATGGTATTACTCCAGAAGAATGGGGTGGAGATACTATTGTATGTAAAATTTCTGCTAAGACTAAAGATGGTATTCCAGAACTTTTAGAAAATGTATTACTTATTAGTGAAATGGCTGAATTAAAAGCCAATCCATCACGTTATGCAACTGGAACTGTTATTGAATCTAGATTAGATAAACAAATAGGTAGTGTAGCTACTTTACTTGTCCAAAATGGTACTCTTCGTTTAGGAGATCCAATTGTAGTTGGAACTAGTTTAGGTAAAATAAGAACACTTAAAAATGATAGAGGGCAAGATATTGTAGAAGCTCTACCATCTATGCCTGTTGAAATAACTGGACTTAATGAACCACCTCAAGCTGGTGATAAGTTTATGACTTTTGAAACTGAAAAACAAGCAAAACAAATAGCTGAAGAAAGAAAACTAAGAGCTCGTAGTCAAGATACTAATAGAACTGGTATGACTTTAGAAGATTTATTTGGACATATTAAAGAAGGAATTCGTGAAATAAATGTAATTCTAAAAGCCGATGTTAATGGTAGTCAAGAAGCTGTTAAAAAATCACTAGAAAAAATTGAAGTAGAAGATGTAAGAGTTAAAGTAATTCGTAGTGGTGTTGGTACAATTACAGAAAGCGATGTTAACTTAGCTAAAGCAAGTAATGCCATCATTATAGGTTTTAATGTAAGACCAAGTAGTAAAACAGTTGAAGTCGCTAAAGAACAAGGTGTTGAAATTAGACTTTACAACATCATTTATAAAGTTGTTGAAGATATGGAAGCAGCTATGAAAGGTATGCTTGAACCTGTTTATGAAGAAAAAATACTTGGTGAAGCTGAAATTAGACAAATCTTTAAATTCTCTAAAGTAGGAAATATCGCAGGAAGCCATGTAACAAGTGGTGTCATTAAACAGAATAGTCAAGCCCGTATTATTAGAGATGGTGTTGTTGTATATAATGGTAAAATAAATACTATTCAAAGAGAAAAAGATCAAGTAAAAGAAGTAGCTAAAGGATATGATTGCGGAATAACAGTTGAAAACTTTAATGACATTAAAGTTGGTGATATTATTGAATCATACGAACTAGTGGAGGTAGAAAGATAATTATGGAAAGAAAAGATCCTATATATATTACTCCTTGTGAAACATTTGTCGCTAAAGATAAGATAAGACCATATGGTAGTTGGATTGGTGAATACTCATCTATAAGAGAAAAATATATGATTAAAAGAATGTGGACTAATAAAGAAAAATTTGAAAATTATAAGGCTATGTGGGAACAAGAAAATCAACGAGTGTTGTCATATGAAAATGTACATGGATTAGAATCTTTTCTTCAATTTTTTGAAAGAGAAGAAC
>CAKPAQ010000186.1 GCA_934133015.1 uncultured Bacilli bacterium
CCTATTAATCCTCCCTTCTAATAGATAATATGTATAATATTAAATATTTATCTTTTATTATCTTGAAATACCACTAAAACCTTTTTCT
Source organism: uncultured Bacilli bacterium (assembly GCA_934133015.1). GTDB lineage: Bacteria > Bacillota_I > Bacilli_A > RF39 > UBA660 > Alloscybalousia. Next base: position 89 of record CAKPAQ010000186.1, read on the forward strand.
TTTTTTCCTTTTTTATTTTTTTTCTTCTTTTTTGACTTCAATTTAGTTGATTCACTATTATAAATATTTTTAGTAACGACAATACTATTTTTCTTTCTAAACTCACGATTTAAATATTCGTAATAAGTACCGGGTGTTATTATACCATTTATTTTAATAACATCTGTACCGCTCTTACCAATGACACTATCTGCTAACATACAACAATTTAATCCTAAAACAAAATATTCCTTAAACTTACCCTTTGTTGGTTTATAAAATTTAGCATTAGAAGCATTATATAAACAACTGGCATAATCTGTATATTTTTTCTTATTTATTTTTTTATTATCAAGCATATCTTGAACTATTGGAGGATACCATTCAGTAGTATTACTCAATAAACTATCAATATAATTCTTAATTCTTTTCTTCTGACTATTATTTAATTTTAACCCAAATCCAAAAATAGTTTTACTACTATGTTTTATACAAAATGGAATATAATCATCCTTATTTGTTTTAAAGAACACTCCATCACCTATCATAGTAAAAAAACTAGCTGATGAATCATCATAATTACCATATGAATATACCCATCCATCAAAACATAAGTCAACATGGCCTAATCTATTAAAACCATTATTAGAACAATGAACAAATATTTCCATATCAGGAACTATATCACTATTTTTTTCTTCATAAATCATTTTATTTTTCTTTTCTTCACCATTAATAAAATCATTTATTTCATTTAAAACTTGATATGGAATAATAGCTTCTAAAAAGACAGGTAAAGTTATTTTTATTCTTCTTCTAATATTATTTTTAAATTTACTTGATAATTTAGTAGTAATATAATCAATAAAATAATTTATCCCTAAAATTATAAAATAAACCCCAATAAGTGTTAACATCACTTCAACTTTTTTTAATGGTGAAAAAAGAAGTGGTATTCCAATAGATAAATAAACAAAAAAAAGTAATAATTCTCTAATTCTACCATTTGTTTTATCTTGAAATAAAATAACATAAGTAAACAACTTAATAATCGCATTTAAAATTAAATAAGATGCAAAAACAATTGGTAAAATTGACATTGGAATTTTCGGAAATAATGATAATACAAGACAAAATATTAAATATAAAAAACTCTTAGTAAAAGTTATATTCTTTTTATTATTATTTTTATTCGCAATAGGAAATAAATAACGTAAAAACTGTAATACTCCTAAAATTAAAATAGCTAATATAAATAAATTCATAAAATCAAAATATAATTTATCTTTACCAATAATCATTATTGTACCAATTATTATTAATATGGCAGATGCTAATAACGAACTACTATTAGTATAAAATTTATCACTTTTAAGCATTTAACATCAACTTCCTTATTTAGCATTTTAACAAAGTTAAAGAAAAAAGTAAAATCACAATTATAGTGACTTTACTTTCTTATTAACATCCTTCATCACATATTATTATCTTTTTGATTTTTTGTTCAATTACTTCTTTTAACTCATTATATTGATCAGTTGTTAGTGGTACAAACGGATCATCATGACTAGACAAAGTAC
>CAKPAQ010000187.1 GCA_934133015.1 uncultured Bacilli bacterium
ATAGATTATATAAAAGAGTACCACTCGACGATATTAGGTATCTAACAACTTCACTTGTAGTATTTAATCAGACTGGTGGTAATATTGTAACTATATTTAAATTGATAGAAAAGAACTTTTATACAAGAAAAGAATTAGAACACGAATTAAATGCAACAACCGCATCAGCTAGACTAATATATAGATTATTAACAATTATGCCATTATTTTTAATAATAATAATTACTGTCTTTAGTCCAAGTTACTTTACTGTTTTATTTAAAAATGTACTAGGATTGTTAATTATATTATTAATAGTTATTTTATATTTAGGCTATATTGTAATTATAAAAAAATTAATGAAAATTGAATATAAGTAGGTGATAATATGAAGGATACTAATGTGCTTCCTTTTACTTATAGAATTTATAGTAAAAAAGAAATACAAAGTCTAGAAAAAAAGATGAATTTACTAGGTTATTATTCTAAAAATAGGGTTAATAATTTCCTAATATATAGAATAATTTCATCACTAATTATATTTATATGTAGTTATTTTCTTTTTGATAAATCACTTTTTATATCTATTATCGCAACAATAATTTATTATTTCGGAATTGTCTATTTATGTCTTGATAAAAAAATAAAAAAAAGATCTATTAGTTTAGATAATGATTCATTATTATTTTTTGAAGTATTATCACTTGCTTTACAATCAGGTAAAGATATAATAACAAGTCTAGAAATCACTTCAAATGCCATTGATTCAGAATTGTCTAACGAAATAAAAAAGACTTTGAAAGAAATAAAATATGGTAAAAGTTTAACTATGGCTTTAAATGATTTACGAAAAAAAATACCATCTGCTAATATTAATAATGTTATTTTGAACATGAATGAATGTTACTTATCAGGTGGTAACTTAGTTGAAACATTAAATGAACAAGTAATATATATAAGAAGTGTAAAAAAGTCTTATATTAAAGAAAAAATAAATAAACTGCCTATTCAAATAAGTGTAGTATCAGTAATATTTATTGTACCTATGATTTTACTTTTATTACTTGCTCCAGCTATTATGAGATATTTCTCATAAATTAAATCTAACAAATTAATAAAATAAATATTTAAGAAAGGATAAAATCTTTTCTTTTTCTTTTATTTATGATACTATGTTAGTAGTTTAATTAAAAAGGAGAGTTATTATGAGTGGACATTCAAAATGGGCAACAATTCATCGTAAAAAAGGATTAATTGATGCTGAACGTGGAAAAATATTTCAAAAATTAGCTAAAGAGATTTATGTAGCAGCTAAAGGTACTAATGGAGATCCAGAAGCTAACCCATCTCTTAGAATGGTAATTGAAAAGTGTCGTAGTCAAAATATGCCTAAAGATAACATTCAAAAAGCCATTGATAAAGCAGTAGGTGCATCTGGTGGAGAAGATTTTGAAAGTATTAGATACGAAGGATATGGTCCTAATGGTATAGCTTTTATGGTTGATTGCTTAACAGATAATAGGAATCGTACTGCATCTCTTGTACGTGCAGCTTTTACTAAACGTGGTGGTAATTTAGGAACTGATGGATCAGTAAGTTATATGTTTAATCGTAAAGGAATTATTGTTATTGAAAAAACAGTAGATGAAGA
>CAKPAQ010000188.1 GCA_934133015.1 uncultured Bacilli bacterium
GCCTAAGCATTTTTTTAGTGAATACAGCGAATATTCTTTATTATTTAGAACTATTTATAAAATTTTATTCAATTTTTATAAAAAAAGTCTTTTTATGGTATACTATAAATACTTTTCAAATTATATAAATAGTGTTAAAATGTAAAGGGTGATTCGTATGGGATTAGTAATAAATAATATAGATGTAATAACAAAAGACAATAAAAAAATACTTGATAATTTTTCACTTAACATAGGTGATGGTGAAATACACGCTATTATGGGGCCAAATGGTGTAGGTAAAAGTACCTTATCTAAAGTAATTATGGGTGATGATCAATATAAAGTAATCAGTGGTGATATTAAATATAATGATGTTTCACTTTTAGATTTAGACGTATCAGAAAGAAGTAGACTTGGTATATTTTTGGCAATGCAATCCCCAGTTAGTATTGATGGAGTTACTAATAGTGACTTTTTAAAAACAGCACTTTCTAGTAAAACTTCTGAAAACGTTGGAATATATCAATTTATTAAAATGATGGAAGCAGGTATGGATGATTTAAAAATGGATCATAACATGATGCATCGTTCAATAAATAAAGACTTTTCTGGTGGTGAAAGAAAGAAAAATGAAATACTACAAATGAAGATACTTAAACCATCTTTTGTTATGTTTGATGAATTAGACTCTGGACTTGATGTTGATAGCTTAAAAGTTGTTTGTGAAAATATACATTCATATTTAGAAGAAAATCCTAAAACTTCTGTTTTGATTATTACACATTATTCACGTATTCTTGACTATATAAATCCTGATTATGTACACGTTGTTAAAAATGGTACTATTGTTAAAACAGGTGATTTCAGTTTAGCTAAAGAAATAGAAAAAAATGGTTTTGATTGTGTGAATGATATAAGTGGGCAAGATAATCATGAATAGAATATTAATGAACAATGGTAAAAAAATGGAACTAAATAAAGAAATTTTTTTAGATCATGATTTAGATGTCAGTATTTTATTAGATGATGTTACAGAAGACCTTACTATTACAATAGACAAAAATGTTAATTGTAAAATTACTTTAACAGGTGAAAATATAAATAATAATTTTAATATTATACTTTTGGATAATAGTTTTTTACATATAGATAGTTTTATTATTAATAATAATGGTAATATTTCGGTATCTTTAGATGGACGTTTTTCAATATTTGAACTTAATTATAGTTTAATAGCTAGTAGAGATTGTCATGTTAAGTTTGATGTAAATCATAATGCACCTGATACAAAAAGTAATATTGTAAATTCTGGATGTTCATTTAATAATAAAAAACTTGTTTTTGATGTTAATGGTACTATAGAGAAAGAAAGTTCTAATTGTATATGTAATCAAGATAGTAAAATTATTTCTGATAATAGTTTAAATACTAAAATTTTTCCTAATTTATATATTGATAATAATGACGTGGAAGCTAATCACTCTGCTTATATTGGATCAGTTTCTGATAGTGAGATGTTTTATTTAATGAGTAGGGGTATTTCTAGAAATGAGGCTTATAAATTATTAGTAAAAGCTTTTTTAATAGGAAAAATGCAGTTAAAAGAAGATGATAATAATAAGATTCTTTCTTTAATAGATGAATAT
>CAKPAQ010000189.1 GCA_934133015.1 uncultured Bacilli bacterium
TATAAACCAGGTGATTTTAGAACAGAAGTTGGATATATGGGATGTCGTACTCGTGTTATGAGTGATGTTACTGATTTAGATAATCAAACAACTGGTGGACGTGGTAATTTATCATTTACATCAATTAATTTACCTAGAATAGGTATTAAACATGGTATTTGTTTGAAAGAAAGAGATAAAGCTGATATGAAAGGATTCTATGATGAACTTTCTGATATGATGGATTTAGTTAAAGATCAGCTTCTTGAAAGATTTGAATTACAATGTAGTAAACATACATATAATTTCCCATTCTTGATAGAACAAGGTATTTGGACTAATGGTGATAAATTAGGGCCAAATGATAGATTAAGAAGAATCCTTAAACATGGAAGTTTGACATTTGGTTTTATTGGACTTGCCGAAACATTGAAGGCTTTAATAGGTAAACATCATGGTGAAAGTGAAGAAGCACAAAAACTTGGACTTGAAATAATTAAGTTTATGAGAAAACGTTGTGATGAATATAGTAAGGAATATAACTTAAACTTTACTTTAATCGCAACTCCTGCTGAAGGATTAAGTGGTAGATTTGTTAATATTGATAAAGCTATTTATGGAAAAATTAAAGGTGTAACAGATAGAGATTATTATACTAATAGTTTCCATGTACCAGTTTATTATAATACTAGTATTAAACATAAATTATATACTGAAGCACCATATCATAATTTAACTAATGGTGGACATATTTCTTATATTGAGTTAGATGGTGATACTTGTAATAATGTTGAGGCATTTGAAAGTGTTATTCGTATGATGAAAGAAGCTGGTATTGGTTATGGAGCTATAAACCATCCAGTTGATAGAGATCCAGTTTGTGGTTATGTTGGTGTAATAAATGATGTATGTCCAGGTTGTGGAAGACATGAATTTGAAGGTGTTCCAATGGAACATTTAAGTGAAATTAATTGTAATTGTGGAAGATAAATATAAAAAGGAGATGTTATTATGGAAAAAATAGTAGGAGAGGGAGTAAAATTTGAAAGAATCAGAAGAGTAACTGGATATTTATCAGGTGATGTTTCTAGATTTAATAATGGTAAAAGAGCTGAAGAACATGATCGTGTAAAACATACAGGAATTAAAGAGGTTATTCAGAATTCGAAGTGTAATGGTTAATGAAAATTAGATTGGCTGCTTATCTGCAACCTGATTCTATCGTAGATGGTGAAGGAATTAGGACAGTTATTTGGACACAAGGTTGCTTACATAATTGTTTAGGTTGTCATAATCCTGAAACACATGATATGAATGGTGGGGCATTGGTTGATTTGAGCGAAGTGTATGAGATTATTGATAATCTTGAAGGACAAGATGGTATTACCTTTTCTGGTGGTGACCCATTTTGTCAACCTAAAGAATGTGCTGAAATAGCTAAATATGCTAGAAAAAAAGGTTATAATATTTGGAGTTATACTGGATATGATTTTGAACAATTACTTTTAATGGCAAAATCTAAACCAGAAATATTAGACTTTTTAAAACAAATAGATGTTTTAGTTGATGGTAGGTTTGTAATTGCTAAGAAGAGTTACAATTCTATTTTT
>CAKPAQ010000190.1 GCA_934133015.1 uncultured Bacilli bacterium
TTTCAATAGACGTTGTTAAAGATTGGATTTAAAATTTAGAACCTTTACAGTTCTAAATTTTAAATCCAATCTTTAACAACGTCTATTGAAACATTCATATTTCCATATCCAATTCCTACTTTTCTATCCGGTTTTTTATTTCCATGACAATCTGTTCCTGCTGACATATATAAATTATTTTTTTCACAATACTTTTCAATAAATTTGATTTCTTCATCGCTAAATTTTGAATAATATGTTTCAACACCATCAATTATATTGTTTTCCACTAAATTATCTAAATATTTTTCATAATCTCTAAGAGGATAAGTAAATAGATGTGCTAAAAAAACCTTTCCACCCAATTTCCTTATTTCTTCAGAAACCAATTTAGCATTAGGAGTTTGGTAAGAAAAATCTATATATAAGGGAAAATCTATATTACAAGTGCAGCATCTAAAAAAATGATCTATATCTGTCCATTCTTTATCAGAAAAATATTTTTTGTTTTCTGGATATTTTTTTATTGATTCATATATAAAATCTATTGGCCATCCCATATCTTCTTTATAATTAATATCATCTACTTTTATTTTGTTTTTATGACAAGCACTCATAAGTAAATGAAATTCTTCCATTAAGTTAGGAGCTTTTTTTTCTACATTATATACCTTTTCTATCCATTCATTCATTTTTTCAATATCAAAATTATATCCTAAAAGCTCTATCTTAGCATTATTAAATACGCAATTAAATTCTGCTCCTGATATAATTTTCCCATTAAAATAACTAGAATAATCATTTTCTTTTAATTCTAAATGGGCCTTTACAGTATCATGATCAGTAATTGCTAATAACTCAACTCCATTTTCTTTTGCTTTCTTGAGAAGTGTTTTAACATCCCAGGTTCCATCTGAATAAGTTGTATGTGTATGTAAATCTATCATTTCTTATGACCACCTTTCGTTTTATCATTACTCAATACAATTGAATTTGCAAAATCAAGAAAATAAGCTAATAATTCTTGATCCGAAATATTAGTAGTATCCAAAGTTTTAGTAACTATATTATTATCAGATAATTTGCCAATTATATTTTCTGCAAAAGTTTCTAAAACCCTTCTTTGTGAATTTATAATCGTTTCTTCTAACCAAATTCCTTTCAAAATGTGATTTCTGGTCATATTTCTTTTTCTTATTTCATCAAAATTCGCCGTTAAAAGAAGAAATCCATCACATTCTATAATTTCCTCCTCATTTAATTGCTTTAACATATTGTAATATTTACTACAAGCACTAGAAAATGTTCCAACGAATCCTTTAGATTCCTCAAATGCCTTAGCTGTTGCTATGGTTGCAATAGCACTTTTATCTATAACAATATTAAATCCTCTATTACTAAAATAATTAGCTTCTCTTATTTTTTGAAGTTCAATTCTAAATAATTTAGTTTGATAATATTCTTCCTCTGTTTGTTTATTTGGTATCGGCGAAGCATCATCGCCTTTTTTCTGAGTTTCTTTTTCTAAATATCTAATCGCTTCTGGAATTACTATCCAACCAAGCTTTTCTAAATTAGAACACAATGTAGTTTTCCCTACAC
>CAKPAQ010000191.1 GCA_934133015.1 uncultured Bacilli bacterium
TTATTATCATGAAATAATTACAAATAAAGAAAAGTCATTGATAACATACTTTGAAAATCAACCATATGTTATGCTAAAACTTAGTAATGTATCAAAATTGCCAATTAGTATATTCGATATAAAAGGCAATGATTATATATCACTTTCAAATCAAAAATACCATAAATTAAATAAGTTTAACTGGGTAAATTATTGGGAAAATAAAGTTGATTATTTTGAAGAATACATTGAAAACAATAAGAAAAAGTATTCAGAATTACTAGCAAGTTTTAATTATTATGTTGGTTTTGCTGAAAATGCTATAATGTATGTAAATAATGCATTAATAAAGGAAAACAAAACATCAGATGATGAATTAGTTATATCACATAGAAGATTTAATAAAAAAATGACATTAATGGATTTTTATGATCCAACCAATTTGATAATAGATCATAAAGTTAGGGATATAGCAGAGTATTTGAAATTTTTATTTGTAAATAATGATTATGACGTAATATTAATAAGTGATTATATTCAAAGAACACAATTATCAATTTTAGGAGTTCATTTATTAATTGGTAGATTGCTATTTCCTAGTTTTTATTTTGACTGCTTAGAAGAAGTAATTCTAACTAATAATTTTGAAATGATATATATTTTGAATGATAGGAAGGATGAATATAGAAAATTTATAGATTCAATAATTAATTGCTTGAAATCAAGGTATGAAATTTCACAGATAGATTGGATTTGAACAAAATAAAAGCGTAGGATTGTTTATTCATCTACGCTTCTTACCTCAATCACTTCTGGAACTTCACTAGTTATTGCTACTTCAATGTTATCTTTAAGGGTAACATCTAGCATTGGACAACCTTGACAATGTCCCATCATTTTGACATATGCAATACCATCTTCAAATTTTACGAATTCAATATTTCCACCATCACTAATTAAAAAAGGACGAATCTTATCAATAATTTCTATAATTTTTTTTTCAATATCATTGTTCATTTAAATCACCTGTAAATATTATATGCTAAAATTATAATTTTTACAATCTCAAATTAAGTTGATAAGAATATAAAAAATTGATATAATACCATTAGAAGGCGATAGTATGATAAAATATGAAAAAGATAAAATTGTAACCGGGTGTGTAACAGGTATTGAAAAATATGGAGTTTTTATTGGATTGGATGAGTTTTATAGTGGTTTGATACATATTTCAGAAATATCTAATAATTATGTAAGAAATATTGAAGATTATGTTAATGTTGGTGAAACAATAAAAGCCAAAGTAATAGAAACAGATGATGATAACTACCACGTAAAATTAAGTATTAAAAATATTGATTATCGTATAAATCAAAGAAAGAAAAAAAATATATCTGAAGTTGGAAATGGTTTTGAACCATTAAGAAAGCAATTAAGTGTGTGGATAAATGATAGAAGTAAAATGATAAATAATGAAAAAAATTAATTTTTTTTTAATTAGTATTGACAAACATTTTTATAAATGGTATATTTGATATCGTCAAGTTATTAATTGACATTTCGGGCGATTAGCTCAGTTGGTTAGAGCACCTGCCTTACAA
>CAKPAQ010000192.1 GCA_934133015.1 uncultured Bacilli bacterium
TTCCTACAATTAATACAATCATCATATTAGTTAAGAAATTAACACTCTTACCTAAAATATCAATAGTTCCAGTAGAAATATAATTACCAAAATTACGAACTAAATCATTTAGAGTTGCGATAATTGTATCTTCAAGTCCACCAAGATTCCAATCAAATTTACCATTTATATTAGATAATACTTTTGTAAATGTTTTAGTAAATGAAATCAATTGATCATAAACAACTGGTATTGTAAGGGAAATAACGCCACCTATTAGAATAAATACTACTAATATTACCGTTGCAAGGGCGATTGACCTTCTAACACCTTTTTCTTCTAATTTCTTTACAAAAGGATTTAGAACATAAGCAATAACGAAAGCCAATAAGAATGGAAGAATAATATCAATTACTTTTCTTATTATGCCACCCCAATAACCAAAAGTAGAAAACAATATGTATATAATCAACATAAGTGCCAAAATATTTATTAAATTATAATTTAATTTGTCTTTTTTCATAATCATCTCTCCAATATAATAGTAATAGGTCCATCGTTAGTAAATTCTATTTTCATATCTGCACCAAATATTCCAGTTTCAACGGGAATATAGCTTGCTAATTTTTTATTAAATAAATCATACAGCTTACTTGCTTCAACACCATTCATTGCCTTTATATAGCTAGGTCTGTTTCCTTTAGACGTATCAGCATATAGAGTAAATTGCGATATCGATAAAATACTAGTATTATCAATTTCTAGAATACTCTTATTCATAATATTATTTTCATCTTCAAAGATTCTTAAATTGATAATTTTTCTTATCATATAATCAATTATATCCTCATTATCGCCATCTGTAAACCCTACAAGTAACATTAATCCTTTAGCACTTTGACCAACAATTTTATTATTTACAATGCATTTAGCATTTATACTTCTTTGAACTACTACCTTCACTACTTTATCAACCTTTCAACCTTAGTTATATAATTTAACTTTTGTAATTCTAATATAATTTTTGTTAAATGTTCTAAATTTTTAACAATCAAATCTACTTCATATATTGTAAACTCATCCTTAGTCATAGTAACAAATTTATCCACATGAATATCAAACATACTTATTTTTTGAATTATATCCAACAATTTGTTTTCACTAGTATTTGAATAAATTAAGATTGTTGTTGAATATCTATCATTAGTTGTTTCATTCCAACTAACAGGAATAGTACGATTTTCAAGTAGTTCTAGATTATGACAACATGCCCTATGAATAGTAATACCATTTCCTTTAGTAATATAACCGATTATTTCATCCCCTGGCATTGGATTACAACAATTAGCTAAATTAACTTTAACTTTATCTATACCTTGAACAACGATATCAGCATCACTTGTTTTAGTAATAACTTTTTTAGGTTTTTCTGGTATTGGTTCATCTTCTTTTTTAAAGATACTATTGATTATGGTGTTAGGACTATATTTACCATTACCAATATCTAAATATAATTCTTCTAAATCATTTACTTTAAATTCATTAAATAATTGTTTATTATTTTCAGTTGAAAAGAAATCAGTATAAGCT
>CAKPAQ010000193.1 GCA_934133015.1 uncultured Bacilli bacterium
CTTTTACATAATCTTCTCCTAAAGTAGAAGTATCTTTCTTTCTTAAAGTTACTTCATACGGAATTGCATCTGTTCCGGTATTTGTTGCTTCTATTGAAAAATCAAAGACATTGTTATCCCCGTCTAATACTTTTCCTTGAATATCAGAAATTGGAAGTGCATTAGTTAGTTTAATACCCGTCTTTACTCCTGTATTTTCTGTATACAAAAACTTTAATGTTCCAGATGTTACTGTATTATCAGTTGTTCCTAATTTTGTATAAGTAAACACTGCATAAGTTATTCCAATAGTAACTATTATTAATCCAATTAGTCCTATTATTGATAAAATTAGTACTTTCTTTTTATTCATAAAAATCCTTCTCTCTAGCTTATTTTATATACTAATTCTATCATAGCTACCCCCCCCCCATGTCAATGGGCGTGGCAAATTTTGCTGTTAACTCAAAGTTAATTATTGCAAAAAAAAGATACAGACTTTGAAATGATTTTATATTTCAATCAAGGTTCTGTATACTATTCTAAAAGATTCAATAAAATTTTATGTTTATATATATCATAATTATTAATTTTAAAATGAATATTTTTATGATAGAATCATTTTTATTTAATGACAAACGGGTTATCTTTAGTACCATCGCCATTTAAGATTTTGACATCAGGCTTTATATTCAAAGTAGCGCGTAAAATTAAAGTGGCATGTACAGAATTATTATCAATATTACCATCAATTAGTATAGTCCAAACTGGGCATGATCCTGAAGAAAAACCAGCAGGACTTATTGTCCACCAATGAATGTTTGAATTATATAAATAATAATCACTATTATTTTTAGTATAGTATCCACCTGCAAATACTACTTCATCATATGTAAGTAATCCTACATTTGAATTTATTATACCTTTACCATTTCCATCTGTTGTACAATTAAAATTTGGGGTATAACTTGAATATGGTATCATTGTAGCATTTCCTGATCCCCAATCACTTGTGATTTTAGTTTTTGCCTGTTCACAATAATAAGGTCCAGTTGCTACATATTTTGAATAATTTTCTTTATTTCCTATATTGTTATTATACCAATCTTCCAAAATGGTTTTTGCTTGACTGTTTGTATAATACATATAAGCATAACTATTATAGCTAGGATTAAATTGATATTTAGTATTATCATTTATTCCGTCTTGCATCACAATTCTAATTGTTCCATCTTCGTTAATTCTAACTATTCGCCATGTAAATCCTGCAAAACTGACATAATTGTTTTCTACTGCTCCCCTGAAATAATAAGTAGGTTCTCCTGTATTGGTAGCGGTTGAAGAATATAAGCCACTTTCATCACTCGTATTATTTGATGAGGTGGTTAGAGTTGGTTCGTCTTTTATTATAGAATTTTTACTTAATAATATATTTTTAAAATATTTAGTAGTATCCTCAACTACTTTAACATTAGCATAGACATTTACTGTTGCGGTAAACTCTTTTCCATTTATATCATCTTGATTAGAATCATCACTAATCCACATTCTTAATCTAAAATCTTTTCGGTATGATGTTTCT
>CAKPAQ010000194.1 GCA_934133015.1 uncultured Bacilli bacterium
CTAAAGGTGATACAGAAACATTTACTATTGGTAATACTATAACAGGAGATGAAGGCTCTAAAGCACAAGTAACGGATACTAAAAATGGTTTAGAACATACTTTAGAATTTACTATTCCAAAAGGAGACAAAGGTGATATTGGCCCACAAGGAGAAATTGGACCTACTGGGCCACAGGGACCTAAAGGAGATGTTGGCCCTACTGGACCTGCTGGAACTCCTGCATTAAGTCCTACAAGTTATGATGCTGTTTTATTTGTTAGTTTTGCCCAAGCTCATTATTCAAAAGTTATGACAATTCAAGAACATTTAGGTATACCAGGAGATGAGACTTACTTTAGCTTTAGTGATAATACCAATATTACATTAATTCATCCCGGTATTTATGAAATAACTTTATGTGGTCAAATATCAGGAGTTGATCAAAGTCATGGAGCTATATTTTATTTATCAAATGCTAACGGTTCTGTAATACAAGATCTTTCATTTGAAGTTAAAGCAGGAACTACATCTAGAATGGATTGTTCAGAAACGATAATGACAAAAATAGATACTCAAACTACTATATATGTTCGTTGTGGTGTTATAGGAGATAGCAGTACAGCTAATATTGACTTTGCTAATGTTAATTTAATTATTAAAAAATATAATGCTGAAATCTAATTATTTAATTTTAAAAAATCAATTTAAGGTGATTTTTAAATATCTTAAAATTTACAAATAACATAATAATATATTTTATTCTAAAACTAACATTAATTTAAAATACTTTCAAATATACTCATTTAAATATCCTTATTCTAATAAACAAGCTAACATATATTATATTAAAGAATAAGTGATTTTATGAACATAATAAATAGAAAAACAGTTTCAGTATCTACAAACAATGAATTAAAAGAAGCTTTAGAAAATAATAACGATATTAATATATTTATTTAGAATCTGATATTACTTTAAAAAGTGGTATTTCTATAAATTCTAATAAAAAGAAAATAATAATTGATGGAACATATCTAAATACTATGCATACTTTAACAAGAATGGATAGTTCTCTAGAAACTGATATTATATCCACTACTGCCCTTACAAAAGAAGTTAAAATTATTAATATGAAAATAATAAATTCCAATATATATGGTATTATTTATGTGCCACTTGATGATAGTTATGAAGAGATAACCACTATTTATGACAATATAATATTTAATGGAACACAATTATCATTTAATCCATATGGTACTGTCAAAATAACTAACTCAACAATAACTATTGAAGATACAAATGGAATAAGTTCTCAAGAAGTATGTGATGCGGAACGTGTTATAATTGGAGGAAAAACTAACATATCAAGTAGCGCTACTAGTTATCCATTATTTTCATTTAAAAGTGATTCAACTAACCCTTCTATTATATTTTTATGTAAAAGTAATATAATAATGTCAACTGATGCTCGTGAACTTATGACTGGGACAAACAAACTAAACTTCACAATTCTTCATGACACCAAAGTACACTTAACAACACGAAATGGATTTGCTCCTCTTCCAGGT
>CAKPAQ010000195.1 GCA_934133015.1 uncultured Bacilli bacterium
TGTTTGAACAACATCCGGAGTTACTATTTCTTCAACCGGTGCTGGAGTCTCAACAACTTCTGGAGTTACTATTTCTTCAACCGGAGCTGGAGTCTCAACAACTTCTGGAGTTACTATTTCTTCTACTGGGGTTGTTGTTTCAACAGCTTGTGGAACTACTGTTTCTTCAACAGGTACTGAAGTACTAACTGATTCTGATAATTCATTATTATTTTCATTAATATTTTGATTTTCACTTTCAATCACAGGTACTAAAATATCTTGATTATCACTTCTTAACATTTTGGCATAGACTCTATTATCACTTAAATTAGAAGCCACATAATCATTAGCTATTACCTGCTTGCTACTATATAGATTAAAATCTTGTAAATTATTTATTATAGGTGCTAACTGTGTCATTGCTACTATAGCTAATGTAGTAATCGGAATAAATTTACTAGTCTTTAAAGCTATCTTCTTAAAAATAGATTTATTTTTAGTAACTTTTAAATTTTTAACACCAGCTAATATTTCTTTTTTATCTTGCTTTTTCACCTTTTTTAACTTCTTATCTACTTTTGAAGCAAAACTACTCAAAATATTACTTTTCTTAATTTTTTCATAATTTTCTATTATAATAGTTCCTTGTTTTTGATAATTTGCCTCCAAATTATTCTCACTCAACTCAGCATCTTTTATAGTACTAGTTGCTGTATCAATAATTCTTTGAATAAATTTAATATTAGTAGTTCTCTTTTGATCAATTAAAACACCATTTTTATAATAATCTACAAATACAATAAAAGTTCCATCTTCCCTAGATCGCAACCTTACTTTAAAATTATCATATTTCTCATTCATAATCTTCAGCCCTTTTCTATTATATAAATTGATTATATCATAGAAATATAAAAATAATATATTAAAAAAATACTACTTGACATATTATAAAAACATGATATATAATGAATATGTTACATGGAGCTGCTCTGTTAGCTCAGCTGGATAGAGCAATGCCCTTCTAAGGCATCGGTCTGGGGTTCGAATCCCTAACAGGGCACCATATAGTTTTTAAAAAGTCTAGCTTTAGGCTTTTTTATTTTGTTTTACATACTAAAAGGACTTATCAATTCTCTAATAAAGGAAAAGATAAGCCTTTTTATTTTTATTTAATCTATCTTTCTATTTTTATTACTTCTTTACCATTAGTTTCTAATAAAACTGTATTAACATTATAATTATCAAATATTGAATAAGCTAAAGAATAAGAAACTTCTTCTAATAATTTTTCGCTATTAAAGATATTATTATTAAAATTAAGTAACATTAATTCATCTTCTATTTGATAATTAATTAACTCCGTATCTTCTCTTAACAAAGAAATCAAATTACTATCATAAATATAATTACTTGATAATTGATCAATAATTATATTTATTTTTTCTCTATCATCATTCATGTATTTAGTAACTGGTACATAATATCTATTATTATTTATATCATCTAAATAATATAATGTTACTTTCTGAATACCATTTCTATTATCGATATCATAAACTTTATTT
>CAKPAQ010000196.1 GCA_934133015.1 uncultured Bacilli bacterium
CATAGTTTTTAGGTACATCAATATTTCCATGTTCTTTATAATATTCTTCTAAAGCATAATATTTTTCATACCAATTTTCTTTTTGAACTTCCCATACCATTCCTAAATTATTTAGTAATTGAATTTGGTTTTCATTTATTTTATTAGTAACTTTTCCTTTACCTTTATAAGCTTGGCGTTGCGATCCTAACCATCTACCTAATTTTACTCCATCTTTAGTTTCATAGTTTTTAGGTACATCAATATTTCCATGTTCTTTATAATATTCTTCTAAAGCACTATAATAATCATCCCACGTTTCTTTTTGGAATTCCCACTTCATTCCTAAATCATTTAGCAATTGAACTTGACTTTCTGTTATTTTACTTTTTCCTTTTCCTTTATATGCTAATCGTTGGCGACATAACCATGAACCTAATTTTATTCCTTCTTCTGTTTCATACTTTTCTGGTACATCAATATTTCCATGTTCTTCGTAATACTTTTCTAAAGCACTATAATAATCATCCCACGTTTCTTTTTTGATTTCCCACTTCATTCCTAAATCATTTAGTAACTGAATTTGATCTTCTGTTATTTTACATGTTCCTTCTTCTTTATATGCCTTTCTTTGAACACTTACCCAGTAACCTAATTTTATTCCATCTTTGGTTTCATATCTTGTAGGTACATCAACATTCCCATGCCCTTTATAATATTCTTCTAAAGCATAATATTTTTCATCCCATGTTTCCATAGATATATCCCAAATCATCCCAAGCTTATTTAATAATTCTTCTCTTTCTATATTCTTACAAGTAAGTCGTTGATAATACAACCATTCACCTAATTTTAAACCTTCTTTTGTCTCATAATTATAAGGTACATCAATATTTTCATGTTCTCTATAATATTCTTTTAAAGCGCTATAGTAATTATCCCATGTTTCTTTAATGACTTCCCATTTCATTCCTAAATCATTTAGTAATTGAATTTGGTTTTCATTTATTTTAATTTTTCCTTTTCCTTTATAAGCTTGACGTTGATTATTTAACCATTTACCTAATTTTATTCCGTCTTCTGTCTCATAATTTTTTATTATATCAATATTTCCATGTTCTTCATAATATTTTTTTAAAGCAGTGTAGTATTTAAGCCAACTGTTAGTATAACGATTCCATATCATTCCTAGGTTATTTAGCAACTGAATCTGTTCTTCTGTTATTTTACTTCTTCCTTTGCCTTTATATGCTAATCGTTGGCGACATAACCATAAACCTAATTTTATTCCTTCTTCTGTTTCATATTTTTTTGGTACATCAATATTTCCATGTTCTTCGTAATATCTTTTTAAAGCTTCATAATTTTTAAGCCATAAATCATTAATTGAATTCCAATTTATCTTAAGTTTTTCTAATTTTTCTATTTTAGTTTTAGTGATTTTCTCACTTTTTTCTCTATATAATCGTTTTTGTTCACATAACCAACGACCCAAATTTAAATCATTTTCTGTTTTATAGTAATAAGGTACATTTATGTCTCCATTTTCTTC
>CAKPAQ010000197.1 GCA_934133015.1 uncultured Bacilli bacterium
TTAGTTATTCGATTTATCATATGTAGAAGTTAACATAATATAAATTATACGAAGTTGTAAAATGTAGATAAAATAAGGAAAATATTGGTTTACTTCATATAATTTATATTTTTATTTTAAATATCAGTAAAGATATTATTACTAAAATAAAATATAAAATAGTCAGTAAAATATTAATTTTTTATTTTATGAGATACCTTTATTTATTTTGATATTTGTTTGTTTTGAATTATATTTATTATTATTTAAAATGGGTGTCTTTATGAAAAGCAATATGTATTAAATAGAATTAAAAAAGAATTAGAAAAAACTAATATTTTATTAAGAAATTTGATGATACTCTACTCTTTTTATTAATATTGACATAAATCATTTTTCTGCTTTATAATGACTTTGGTGATGTTTATGACAAAATATATTCCTTTAATGTATGAATTATATGCTGAATTCAATAATAATAAAATGTATAGAGAACTTAAACAAATACTTATTCTTTCTACTACTCTAACTTTAATATCCACGATTTTAGGTATTTTGAATTGTTTGATTTTTAAATCAACTTACTTATTTATTATAGCCTATTTATTATTTTTTATTGAAATTGCTATTTTTATTGTTTTTTATATAACTATCCGAAAACACTTATTTACTAGGGTTGGAGCTATTATTGATAGATTCCATTATTTATTAAAGCAACCAAAATATCGTATTTTTGACAACATAACTATGCTTAATGAACTAGAACAACTTTTTACATCAGAATTTAATAAGTTTAATGGAAGCAATTTTAATATTTTTAGTAAGAAGGTTCTAGAAATTATGGGTTCATTATCAATTGGTTATCTATTATCTTTTATAGTTAACACTAATGCAACTAATTTTAATATTTTAATAATCTCTTTTATTATAACTATGATTTTTATAATTATAGTTAATTATTACGCAATAAGAGCGATGATTCGATTTGAAAGCAAAGATTCAATCAATACTTTTCTTTTGATTGTAAAAGAAAGAAGATTAGAAATTATTAATTCAAGAAATGATTCATTAACTAATAAAATAGCCTATTTTTTAAAACTAGGTAAATTTTCATAATATACAAGTAAAATATTAAACACTAAAAAAGACTAAACTAGGTATTGGGACTTGGTTTAGTCTTTTAATTATAAGAAAATTTTATACTTTTCTAGATTGTATTTCAGCTATTTTATCAAGAACTTCTTTAGCATTATCATTATTTATTTCGGTATAACCTAATTCTTTTAAAGCTTGTACCTTAGCAGTATTTAATTCTTGAGTTCTACTAAGTCTTTCTTCTTTTTTATGTTCAATTTCTTGAACAAAACGTTTATGAGTTTCAGCTATTTTACTACGAGATGCTCCTCCATTACTATATAGAGTCATTGCTGAAAACAAGATACTTTCAAATATAAATTGTTGATTTTCATTGAATACATATTCAGTGTGATCAACAAACCCCATAGATTTTGCCATATATGCCA